>CAJAYO010000460.1 GCA_903948415.1 uncultured Opitutia bacterium
GCGGCGGGTGCGGGACTACGCGGCGAGCGGCGCCGGAGCCGCGGGCGCGGCGGTGCACGTTTTCGAAATGGGTGCGGGCGGTGCGGCGGCCGAGGTGCATGTCGTCGTCGAGCCGGGTTTGCCGCGGGCGCGGCCAGGGGCGGGGAGCGTGCACCATGTCGCGTTTCGCACGACGCTGAAAGACTACGGCGCGTGGGCCGAGCGGCTGGAGGAACTCGGTCTGGGATCGAGCGGACCGGTGAACCGGTTTTATTTCCAGAGCCTCTATTTTCGCGAACCGAACGGGATTTTGTTTGAGATCGCCACCGACGAACCGGGGTTCACGGCCGACGAGCCGCTGGATCGCCTCGGGGAAAAGCTTGCGTTGCCGCCGTTTCTCGAAGGGCGGCGCCGCGAAATCGAAGCAGGGTTGAAGCCCTTGCTTTAGGGGCCGACGCGGGGTTCGTTCCGCGCCGGAGGCCGGACCGACGGCGCGGTCGGACCGCCGCGTTCCGGCCGGCGAAGCGGCGTTCCCGGCCCTGAAGCGCGCTCGCCGGCGCAGGGCCTTGGACGCCGCTCACGCCAGGGGGCACGGGGTGCGCTGTGATCAGGGAGGGCGCGCCACGCCCCAACGCTTCGCGGGCGGCGCTACGCCCACGGGGGCTGCGCCGGCCCGCCGCCGGTGCGGGCGGGCACGATGGCCGGCGGAGGGCTCGCCGCCAGATCGGCCCGGGCCGCCCGGGCGTGGGGCGGAGCGGGAGTAGCGGGAGGGGCGGGAGGGGGCGCCTGCGACCGTGGGGGCGGACGCGGCGCGGCCGGGCGGAGGCCGGCGGCGGTCCGGAAAAAAATGGTCATCCACGCGGGAATCTGTTCCCACTCTCGCCGTGTCTGCACCCCGCGAATCCCCGATCCACGTCCAGGCAGCCGACCTTGCCAAGCGGGTCGGGGAGGGGGCGAGCGCTGTGCTGGTGGAGGACGGTGATGCCGAACGCCACACGCTCACGGCGTTCTTACAGCACATGGGTTTTGCCGTCACCGCCGTGAACAGCGGGCTCGCCTATTATCAGGAACTCGCCGGCCGCGCCTTCACGATCGCCGTGATTGACCTGGGCCTGCCGGATCAGGCGGGGGAAATCCTCGTCGACTACACCCGCCAGAATACCGCGAGCGGGATCGTCGTCGTGACGGCGCAGGACCGGGTGGAAGTCCGGATCGACGCGTTTCAGGCCGGCGCGGATCTGTTTTTCAGCAAACCGGTGGATTTGCGCGAGCTGACCGCGGCGATCGGCAATCTGGTCCTGCGCCGACGGGAAATACCGGACACGGTGGTGGCGCCGCCGCGGTCCGCCGAAGGCGCCCCGGTTTGGACCTTGTTGGCGATGGAGCGGGCCTTGCGGACGCCGAAAGGCGCGGTGTTGGAGTTGACCGCGATGGAATTCAAGTTGCTCAGCCTGCTGATGGCGCAGGGCGGCACGGTTACCCGGGCCCGCCTGCTGGGGGAGCTCTACGAGAGTGAAAACAGCAGTGCCGCGCGGGCGCTGGAGACGTTGATCCATCGCACCCGCCAACGCATCGCGACCGAAACTCGCCTGCGGCCCCCGATTCTGACGCACCACGGGGTCGGCTATATCTTTGCGGGGCCGATCGCGCACCGGTAGCCAGCCGGCCGGTCTTGTGAGACCATGTCAGAAATTGTCGGATGATATGGGGTGCGGGCCGTGACCGAGGGTAGTAACATGATCCTTGCGCGGGGCACGGGCAACCGCTCCAAGTTCATCACCCATGCAGCGGACGGCGAATTCAGACACATTCACCCCGGGATCCCCTCTTCGATCTCCGCCGCCGGGCATGGGCGCAGGTGAAGGGCGCTGCGGCGCGGACGACGACAGGGCGCAGGCCGGCGGGCGTTCGGCGAGGGGAGGGCCCTGTCCATGAGCCCCGCGGACCCTGAGCCGATCGCGGATCCGATCCGCACGGGCCGTAGCCGGTTTTGGCTGAGCTTGGTCGTGCTTCTGGCCGGGCTGCTGCTCACCGCCCGAATTGCCCGTTTCATGCACTCGGCGGAGGAGGAGATTGAACGGAACGATTTCGAATTTCACGGCAAAGAGATCGAGACCGAGGTGTTGAACCGACTGCAGGACTGCGAGGCCATCCTGCGCAGCGGCGTGGCGTTTTTTGCCCACGGCCCGGAGCAGGTCTCGCGCGACGAATGGCGCCGTTTCATCGGCGATCAGAATCGGGCGGGCGCACGGTGGTCCGGTATCCAGGGCGTGGGTTTCGCGCAGGCGATGGCCCGGGCGGATTTGCCGCGTCACGTGGCGGCGCTCCGGGCCGAAGGATTTCCGGACTATGAGGTCCGACCGGCGGGCGACCGGGAGACCTACTCGGCGATCATCTACCTCGAACCGTTCGCCGATCGGAATCTCCGGGCGCTGGGCTACGACATGCTGAGCGAACCCGTCCGTCGCGCGGCGATGGAACGGGCGCGGGACGAAAATACCGCGGCGCTCTCGGGCTCAGTCGTCTTGGTGCAGGAGACGGACCAAGACATCCAGGCGGGCACGTTGATGTATTTGCCGGTCTACCGGTGGAAGGCGCCGCTCGAGTCGGTGGCCGACCGGCGGGCGGCCCTGCTGGGGTGGGTCTACAGCCCCTACCGGATGGATGATTTGATGCGCAGCTTCCGGACCAAGCTCACGCACCCCGATGGCCGAACCATGCGCCTGGAGGTTTTCGACGGCGACGTGGCCGCACCGACGGCGTTGCTCCACGACAGTGCGAGGCGCGGGCCCCGGCCCCCGGAAGGCGGGACCGGCCGGACGCGGAAAATCCAAATGAAGTTCGCGGGTTCCCCCTGGACCTTGCGTTTGACCCGGGCCAACCCCGAAACCGCCCTGCTGCTCGAACGCAGTGTTTGGGTCGCGCTGGTGGGCGGGACCAGCACGAGTCTGTTTTTGGCCGGTTTGGTTTTTTCCCTGCTCAACACGCGGTACAAGGCCCGGAGAATGGCGTGGCAGCTCACCGGGCAACTGCGGTCGAGCGAGGAACGGTTTCGCGCAATCGCCGATTACACCGTGGATCTGGGGTTATGGTTCGACCATGACGGTAAGATCCTGTGGGTGAGTCCCAGCGTGGAGCGCATCACCGGCTATGCGCCCGCCGCGGTCATGGAACGGCCGGATTTTCTCGGATCGATCGCCACGGCGGACGGCGCCAACGCCGAATCGCTCGCCGCGCTCGGCCGGGCTCTCGCGCTCGGCGGATCGGACAGCGTGCGGGAATTTCAGTGTCACCACAAAGATGGGACAAGGTTCTGGTTGAGTCTGTCCTGGCAGCCGATTTTCGATCGCAGCGCCCGGCCCCTCGGGCTGCGGGCCAGCGGGCGCGACGTCACCCTAGTCAAGGAATTGGAGGGGCGCCTCCTCCGCGCCAACTTGGTGGTCGAACAGTCGCACGCCTCCATTGTCGTCACCGATCTGCGCGGGGCGACGGTCTACGTGAATGCCGAGTTCACCCGCCAGACCGGCTATACGGACGAGGAGATGCGGGGACAGAATCCCCGGATCCTCCAATCGGGCCACACGCCCCGGGCGGTCTATGGGGAATTGTGGCAGTCCCTCACGGCGGGGGCGAGTTGGCACGGGGAGTTCCAGAACCGGAAAAAGAACGGCGAGAATTATTGGGAGACGGTGACGATTTCCCCGCTCCGGGAACCGGACGGGCGCATCGCGCATTATGTGGCGGTCAAACAGGACGTCACCGAGCGCAAGAAGCTGCAATTGAAGCTGCAGGCGAGTGAGACGCGCTTCGTCCGGCTCGCGGAGCAGACCGGCACCTTTGTGTGGCAGGTGGACGCCCACGGCCTCTACACCTACGTCAGCCCGCTCGCCGAACGCGTGCTGGGCTACCGGCCGGACGAATTGGTCGGCCGGATGCATTTTTACGACCTGCATCCGAGCGCCGGCCGGGAGGAATTCCGGGCCGTCAGCCTGGCCGCCCTCGGGCGGGGGCGACCGATCATGGAACGGATCGCCGCCGCGCAGACCAAGGATGGTCGCCTGCTCTGGCTGTCCACCACCGGCGAGGCCGAGTGGGCCGCCGATGGGAGCCTGGTGGGCTATGCCGGTTCCGACACCGACGTCACCGCGCGGCGCCTGCAGGAGCGGGCGACGTTGGAGAATCTGCGGAATTTCCGGGACTTTTTCGAATACACGACCGACCTGGTCTTCGTCGGCGGCGCGGACGGGAAACTGATCGCGACCAATCAGGCGGTCTCCCTGACGCTCGGTTACAGCGACGCCGAGCTGGGGACGATGACCCTGCTCGACATGCACCCGAAGGATTGCCGGCTGGAAGCCGAGTCGATTTGTGCCGCGGTGTCCCGGGGGGAACGCGAACGTTGCCCCCTGCCGCTCCAGCGCAAGGACGGTGGGCTGGTGCCGGCCGAAACGCGCCTGTGGTTCGGCCAGTGGAACGGGCGCAATTGCCTCTTCATGGTCGCGAAGAACCTGAGTGTGGAGCAGGAGGCGCAGCAGCGGTTTGAACGCATGTTCCGCGCCAACCCATCGCTGATGGCCCTCGCCAGTCTGCCCGACGAGCGTTTCGTGGACGTCAACGACGCCTTCATGCGGGTGCTCGGCTTTTCCCAGGGCGATACCATCGGTAAGACGGCGGTGGAGCTTGGGCTGTTTTCTGCTCCCGACCGCTACCGGGAGCTGATGCAGGAGCAGATGGCGCAGGGGCACATCAACAACGTCGAGCTCCACATCCGCCGCAAGGACGGGGAGGTCCTGGTCGGTTTGTTGTCCGGGGAGGTCGTCGTCAACCAGGGCCGGAATTTCCTCCTTCTGGTGATCAACGACATCACCGCGATCCAACGCATGGCGGCGGCCGTGCAGGAGTCCAACGAGCGGCTCAATTTGGCCGTCCGCGCGGGCGGGGTGGGGATTTGGGACTTTGTCGTGGGCGAAGACAAATTGGTCTGTGACGACCAAATGCTGCGCCTGTACGGCTTGACGCGGGAGGGGTTCAACTCCGCCTACGACCTGTGGCGGCATGGGATCCACGCCGACGACCGGTTGCGGTGGGACGGGGAAATCCAAGCGGCGTTGCGGGGCGAAAAAGATTTCAACACGGAGTTCCGCGTGGTCTGGCCGGACGGCAGCGTGCATGACATCCGGGCGTTGGCCGTCGTGCAGCGGGATGCGCACGGCCGGGCGCTGCGCATGATCGGCACCAACTGGGATATCACCGAGGAAAAGCGGGCGGCGAGCCGGCTGCGCCGGAACGAATCGCTGCTGCAGCTGATGTTCCATGCGTCGCCCCTGGGCTTCCTCGTGGTCGACAACCGGACCGATGCGATTTTGCACTTCAACGAGCGCTTCTGTGAGCTCTGGGGCATCACCCATCTGGCCGAGGGGATCCGCCGGGGGGAACTGAAAAACAACGACATCATCCCGGACTGCCTGCCCATTTTGGTGGACGTGCCGGCGTTCGCCGCCTCGTGCGCCCCCTTGCAGGATGTGGACAACCGCACGATCGTCGAAGACGAGATCGCCTTTGTGGAGGGGCGCACCATCCGCCGCTATTCGACGCAAATTCGCGACCAGATGGACGAATATCACGGGCGGTTTTACATTTTCGAAGACATCACCGGACACAAGCGGCTTGAAGCGGAAATTGCCGCGAATCTGGAGAAGGAGCGGCAGGTTTCCGCGATGAAGACCCGGTTCATCTCGGTCACCTCGCACGAATTTCGGACGCCGATGGCCGCCGCGATGGTGTCGGTCGACACGCTGCAGAACCACCTGGAGCAGCTGGCGCCGGCCAAGCGCACCGAGTTGTTCGGCCGCATTCACACGTCGATGCGCCGCATGACCACCATGCTCGACGAGGTGCTGGTGCTGAGCCGGATGGACGCCGGCCGGATCAGGCTGAATCTCGAGCCGATTGCCCCGGTGGCTTTCACCCAAGCCGTGATCGCGGAAGTCCAGGCGGGCGACCGCGCCGCCCACCGGTTCGAATTCCACGCGGAAGGAAGCGCCGGGCCGTTCGTCACCGAGCCCAATCTGCTCCATCAGATTCTCTCCAATCTGTTGAGCAACGCGGTGCGCTATTCGCCCGCGGGCACCCCCATTGTCACGTCGTTGGCGGCGGATCGCGCCGGCGTGCGGGTGACGGTGGAGGACCGGGGGATCGGGATTCCGGAGGCCGATCGGGCGCGGATTTTCGAGCCGTTCGAGCGCGGCTCCAACGTCGGCAGCATCAACGGCACCGGGCTCGGGCTCAACATCGTGCAGCGCATGACGGAGAAGCTCGGCGGCACGATCGCCTATGAGGCCGTGCCCGCGGGCGGCAGCCGTTTCATTTTGATTCTGCCCAGGGGCACCCCTTCACCTTCATGAACCCACTCCCCGCCGTTACCATTCTGATCATTGAGGACGATGAACCGATCCGCCAGGCGCTCGCCGAGATGCTGGAACTGAACCATTTCCAGGTGTTGGCCGCCGCGAATGGGACGGAAGGACTGCGGTTGGCCCGCAGCGAGCGGCCGGCGATCGTGATGACGGACATCAACATGCCGGGGCTGTCGGGCTTTGAGCTGCTGGAGGCGTTTCGCGGCGACGAGACGCTGCGCGCGATCCCGGTGATCGTGATCTCGGCGAGTGTGGATCGCGAGACCACGCGGCGCGGGATGGAGCTGGGGGCGGCGGACTTTATCACCAAGCCGTTTTCCGAGCCCGAGGTGTTGCATTCGATTGCCGCCCGGCTGGAGAAAAAGGACCTGCTCGACGAACTGGATGCGTTTTCGCACACCGTGGCGCATGATCTCAAGAATCCGCTGACCACGCTTTTGGGCCGGATCGATCTGCTCGGGATGCTCCTGGACACCGCGGACAAGACGACGCTGCGGCACCAAGTTGACGAGGCGAGGAAATCCGGCCGGCGGCTGAACACCATTATCAACGAATTGCTGGTGCTCGCCGGGGTGCGGCGCCAGGCGGTGGCCCTGGGCCCGGTCGAGATGGCCACGATCGTGGCCGAGGCGATTGAGCAGCTCGACAGCCTGCTGGAAAAGCACGAGGCGAAGATCGAGCAGCCCGCGGTCTGGCCCTCCGCGCTCGGCTACGGTCCCTGGGTCATCCACGTTTGGGCCAACTACCTTAGCAATGCGGCGAAATACGGGGGGCCGGCGCCGCGGATCAGGCTGGGCGCGGCGCTGAATGCCGACGGACGGTACGTGCGGTTTTGGGTGGACGATGAGGGGCCGGGCCTCGACGAGGTCGAGCAGGCGGCGATGTTCGTGCCCTTTGCGCGGATTGCCGAAGCGCGCGCCAAGGGCAACGGGCTCGGCCTTTCGATCGTGCGGCGCATTGCGGAGAAGCTCGGCGGCAACGTCGGCGTCGTGAGCCGTCCGGGCGCCGGGGCCCGGTTTTGGTTCGAACTGCCGGCCGACCCTTCGCCGGCCGCGCCCCCCGCGCCCCCCGCGCCATGACCATCCTGATTATCGAAGACGACGAGGCGATCCGCACGGGGCTGGGTCTGTTGCTCGAGCTGAACGGCCACCGCGTGCTGACCGCCGCCGACGGCTTCGCGGCCGTCACCTTGGCCAAACAGGGGCCCCAGTTTATTTTTTGCGATATCGGTCTGCCGGGCATGGACGGTTATCAGGTCTTCGCCGCGATCCAGAAACTCCCGCAGTGCCAGGGCGTCCCGTTCGTGTTTTTAACCGCGATGACCGACCGGGCGTCCCAGCGACACGGCATGACGCTGGGGGCGGACGATTTCATTACCAAACCGTTTACCGAGCGGGAGATTCTCGCTGTGATCGAAGCGCGCGTCCGCCGCCAAAAGCCCCTCCGCGAGCGGATCGAGGCCCTGGTGGCCGACCGTCGGCGCGAGGTGGGGGCCGAGTGGTCGCACGAATTATTGACGCCGCTCACGGGGGTGCTGGGGGGGCTCGAATTGATTGAGGCGGAAATTGATTCGGTCCAACCGAACGAACTCAAGGGCCTGCTGGCGATCATCCGCGGTGGCGCGGAGCGGCAATATCAGTTGTCGAAAAAAATCATGCTCTACTTCGAGCTGGAGCAGCTAAAAACGTCGCCGGCGGCCCACCCGGCGAGATGCGATGCGTTTGTCGCGATCGCCGCCGGAGTCCGCGCCGGCGGGCAGGGCTTGATGCGCGACGCCGATCTGACGGTGAGCGTCGCCGAAGGAACGGTGGCGCTGGACGGGAGCCACCTCAGTGCCGCGATCGCCGAACTGGTGGCCAATGCGTTCATTTTTTCGAAGCCGGGCGAGCCGGTTACGGTCACGGGCGTGGCCCTCCCGGGGCGCTACCGGATCGAGGTCGCGGACGCGGGGCCGGGGCTGTCGCCGGAGGAATGCGCCCGGGTCGGAGCGTTCCAGCAATTTGGGCGGGCGCAGCGGAACCAGCAGGGCCTGGGCCTGGGGCTGGCGATTGTCCGCGCGGCGGCGGAAATCGTGGGTGGCCAGTTTCTGGCGCAGCCCGGGGGCGATGGCCGCGGGCTGCACGTCACGTTGGATTTGCCCCGGTTCGATCGGGAGCTGACGGGGAGCGAAGGCAGCGGGCCGGAAGCCAGGGGCAAGGGCGGGGAACCAGCGCCCTGAGCACGAAAGCCGCCCGGACACCGCGGTGTTATCTGGAAAGCCTGACCACGGTCGGCGCGGTGGGTGTTTGGGCGAAGCAGACCGCGGCGGGAATTCTCGCGGAGGCCATCCGCGAAGTGCGCAAAGGCCGTCGGTTCTTTTGCCCGGCCCTCGTCACGCGCCTGACTGCGCGCAACCTCGGGGCGCGCCGGCCAAACGACCCCGTTCCCGCTGGCCGCGGCCGGCGACCCAAGGAACGGACGGCAACGCCCTCCACCGCGGCCGAGGTGCCGAGCCTCCTGGCGAGGGATCACAAGGCGCATCGGGTCAACGCGTAGCGGCACGACGGCGCAACCCTCGGATAAGGCCTTGGGCGGTTTGGCCTTGGCCTGGCCGAGCCACGCGCGGTCGCCGACTCCCCGGCCGCAGTCCGCCCGCGGCGGATCGCAGCCGTGGGCCACTCAGCGCCCAGGCCTAGCCCGGCCCGGCAAGGCGCCCCGCGCGTCGGGCAAGCCAGCACGCCCGGAACCGGGTGGCGCGGTGCGCCCCGCGGCCGGCGGAGTGCTTCCGCCGCCAAGATGCCCTCGAATCGTCCTCGAATCGTCCTCGAATCGTCCTCGAATCGTCCTCGAACCGTCCCTGAAGGATCCCTGAAGGATCCCTGAAGGATCCGGCCAGCGTCCCCACCGGTCGCCCCCCGCCCACGCTGGGCGGCGGCGGACGGCCGTTGGCCCGCTGCCCGCCGGTCCCCACCCGCGGGTCGGCGCGCGGCGCCACCCGCGCCGGCACGGCCAGAGCGACCGCGTCGACCGCCCGC
>CAJAYO010000461.1 GCA_903948415.1 uncultured Opitutia bacterium
CCCTCACCCCTTCCTCCGCCAAAAATCCCCCGCGCGCCGCGCCCCGCACTCCCGCATCGCCGTGCCCGACACCTTGGAAAACTCCACATCCGGCCAAACCCGACCTCCGCAGTTGCCCCGCCCAGTTTTCCCGCCCCCATCCGCCGGGCCTCCCCCGGCGTGAACCGTCCGTCAAAGGGTTCTTGCTCCGGCGCCTCGCCTGGCCCCGTCCCCTGCTCCCGCCCGACAAACTTTCCCAACCCTATCGGTGAAGCCTCTCCCGCCTCCTTGAACGCATGCGTCCCTTTCGCCGCCTGCGCCGTCGCCTCCGCGTCCTTCACCGCCGGCGCCGCCCGCGCGACCGGATCGGGCGTCAACCGGGGCCGCGGTACAAGCCGCACTTCCTCTGCCGACGCCAGCTTCGGCGACCACGTCAGCCGCAGCCGGGGAAAATAGTTTTCATCCGATCACTCGCGAGGAATCTTGGCCGGGCCTCGAAAGCGGGACCGCAACGCCAGCTGCACTCCCGCCATCGACCCGCCCGCCTTGTTCGCTCCAAAATTTGCGCCTGACGCCCCGCGCCAAACCTGCGCCTTTCTTGCGCCGTGCCGCCGACCATTTACGCCTCACCCCGCTTTTCGCTCCTCACCGCCTTCGCCATCATGCTGGGGCTGGTCGTGGCGGAAGTCTGTGTGACCGCCGTGATCGACCACGCCTACTCCCTCGGCACGCTCAGCGGCCTTTATGTCTGGGCGGGTGACGATCCGGTCGTCGAATCCGCCTCTGTCATCGCCGCCAAACTCCTCGCCTTCGCCCTCGTCACCGCCCTCGTCCTCCGCCGCTCCCACGAATCCTGGCGCAGCCTGGGCCACCTCGGCTTCGCTCCGCCCACCCTCGCCCTCGCGTTTCTCCCCATCATCGCCGGCACCACGATCTTCCTCTCGGAAATCGACAATCTCCTCCGCGCCTTTCTGCCCACCACCGTCCTCGACGGCTGGGACTTGGCCCCCGAACTCGACCGCCTCATGTCCGCCCCGTGGATCGGCCCGGCCCTCGCCGTGATCATCGCCCCCCTCACCGAGGAAGTCATCTTCCGCGGCCTCATCCTCCGCGGCCTCCTCGGTCGCTGGAAACCTTGGACCGCCATCACCGTCTCCGCCGCCCTCTTCGCCCTCATGCATTTCAATCCCGCGCAGACGCCCGTCGCGCTCGGACTCGGCCTGCTCCTCGGCTGGATTTATGTCCGCACCCGCTCGCTCGGTCTCTGCATGCTCGGTCACGCCGTCAACAACTCGGCGAGCTTTCCCCTCAGTTTCTTCCCGTTCGAAATCCAGGGCTTCAATGCCGACGCCGACCCCGCCTCCCTCACCGCCATTTTTCATCCGTGGTGGTTCGACGCCGCCGGCCTCGGCCTCTTTCTCGCCGGCCTCTGGCTGATCCACCGCTGCGCCCCCGCCCCCGCCGCCTGGCGCTTTCCCTCGCCGCCCGCCGCCCCAGCCGTCGCAAATCGCGATTGTCTCCCTCCGCTCCTCGCCAACACTCCGCCCCCCATGTCCGCCGAACTCGTCGCCCTCGTCACGTCCCTCGCCCAACGCGCCCGCGCCGCCTCGCTCGTGCTCGCAAACGTCCCGACCGCCACGAAAAACGCCGCCCTCACCGAGCTCGCCCGTCTCCTCGAGGCTTCGCACGACTCGCTCCTCGCCGCCAACGCCCTCGACCTCGCCTCGCCCGAAGCCGCCGCCCTCACCCCCGCCTCCCGCGACCGCCTCACCCTCAACCCCGCCCGCCTCACCCACCTCGCGCAGTCCGTCCGCGAGGTCGTCGCGCTCCCCGATCCCGTCGGCACCGTCCTCGACGACACCACCCGCCCCAACGGCCTGCACATCCGCAAGGTTCGCGTCCCCATCGGCGTCATCGGCATCATCTACGAGTCGCGCCCCAACGTCACCGTCGACTGCGCCATCCTCTGCCTCAAGAGCGGCAACGCCTCCATCCTCCGCGGCGGCAAAGAGTGCTTCCACACCAACACCGCCCTCGCCGCCCTCATCCAGCAGGCCCTCGCCACCGCCGGCCTCCCCGCCGACGCCGTGCAACTCGTCCCCACCACCGACCGCGCCGCGCTCACCGCCCTCCTGAAACTGGATACACTCATCCACTGCATCATCCCGCGCGGCGGCGAAGGCCTCATCCGCTTCGTCACCCAAAACTCCACCATCCCCGTCATCAAGCACTACAAGGGCGTGTGCTTCGTTTACGCCGATGCCGCCGCCGACCTCGCGATGGCCGAGAGCATCACGCTCAACGCGAAAGTCACCCGCCCCAGCGCCTGCAACTCCGCCGAGCAACTCCTCGTCCACCGCAGCATCGCCGCCCAATTCCTCCCGTCCGTCGCCCGCGCCCTCCGCGCCAAAAATGTCGAACTCCGCTGCGACGCCGCCAGCGCTGCCATCCTGGTCGCCGTATCCACCTCCGATCTCCCAACTCCGGACTCCGAATCCGTCCCAGCAAGCTCGATTCCTTTCGTTCTAGCGAAGGAGGCAGATTTCAGCACCGAATTCCTCGACTACGTGATCGCCATCCGCGTCGTCGACTCCGTCGACCAGGCCGTCGCGATCATCAACCGCGACAGCTCCAGCCACAGCGACGCCATCGTCACCGCCGACGAACCCACCGCCCGCCGCTTCCTCGCCGAAGTCGACAGCGCCACCGTCTTCTGGAACGCGTCCACCCGCTTCAACGACGGCTTCGAATTCGGCTTCGGCGCCGAGATCGGCATCAGCACCGACCGCCTCCACGCCCGCGGCCCCATGGGCCTCCCCGAACTCTGCAGCTACAAATACCTCATCGAAGGCACCGGCCAGGTCCGCGGCTGAAGTTCCCAACGCAGCCGCGGTTTCCCCACCGCCGTCAGCCCCAGGCATCGCCGCCCCCCTTCCGGTCCCCTCCGCGCCTAACCCCATCTGATCGCACCCCATGAAGCCCCAATCAGGGTCCTTCGCCGCCACGGTCTTCCTCAGCGTCGGCGTCGCCGGCTACGCTGTTTGGACCTACGTGGGCGGCGACGTGCAGCGCGCCCCGGTGCACCCGGCCATGGTCGCCGTTTTTAAAGAACACCGCGTCCTCATCACCACCCATGCCGCCGCCGCCGCGCTCGCGCTCCTGCTCGGCCCCTTTCAATTCCTCGATCGTCTGCGCGCCGCCCGTCCCCGCCTCCACCGCACCCTCGGCTACCTCTACCTCGTCCTCGGCGTAACCGTCGGCGGCCTCACCGGTCTGCTCCTCGCCCGCCACTCCTTCGGCGGACTCGTCGCCCACCTCGGCTTCGGCCTGCTCGCCGTGCTCTGGCTCTTCACCGGCGTCATGGCCGTCCTCGCCGCGAAAGCCCGCCGCTTCGCCGACCACCGCACCTGGATGATCCGTAATTTCGCCCTCACCTTCGCCGCCGTCACCTTGCGCCTCTACCTCCCCCTCGGCTTCGTCACCGGCCTGCGTTTCGAAGCCTTCTACCCCGCCGTCGCCTGGCTCTGCTGGGTGCCCAACCTCCTCTTCGTCGAGTGGGTCATCCTCCGCCCACGCTCCACGTGACTGCGCCGCTACCCGCCCGTCCGCCGCCGCACTTGACGGCCAGTAATACCGTCACGTAATACGAGCGCATGGTTGTCAAAACCGTAAAGCTCCCGACCGCCCTCGACGCCCGTCTCCGCCGCGCTGCACGCTCCGCGAACCGCAGCTATTCCGCGCTCATGCGCGAAGCCATCGTGCGCGGCCTCGAAAAATCCGAAGGCATCGACATGAGCACCGCGCTCGCGGGATTTATCGGAGCCGGCGAAGGCCCCGGCGATCTCTCGACCAACAAGCACTACTTCCGTGACATCGGACGCAAACGCGCTCGTTGACACGAGTTTCCTCCTCGCACTCTGCGACCGCCGGGATGCCCACCACGCCTGGGCGGCGCAAGTCGCCCAATCGTTGCGCGGCCCTTGGCTCACGTGCGAAGCGTGCATTTGCGAAACCGACCACCTGCTCGATTACCTCGTCCCACCGCAATCTCGGTGGATCTATGAACTCCTTCATGCTGGCGCGCTGCAGTCCCAGCACCTGCTGCCCGAACAAATCGCCCAAGTGCATTCCGAGATCGCCCGCTATCGCGACCGGCGCGTGGACTTCGCCGACGCCTGCCTTGTGATCTTGAGCGACTACCATCCCAAACTTCCCCTCGCCACGGCCGACGTGGCCGATTTATCCGCGTATTTCCGTGGTCGCCGTGCGCGCAAACTCCTGCTGCCGGCGCACTGAGCCTTTCCTCCCCCATGCCCCCCATCCGCTGGACCCGCCTCTCCACCCGCGACATCATCCGCGACCGCTGGGCCCGCCTCCGCGCCGACCGCGTTGAAATCGCCCCCGGCAAAATCCTCGACCCCTTCTACGTCCTCGAGGAACACGAGTGGATCCACGCCGTCGCCTTCAACCGCGACCACCACGTCCTCCTCGTCCGCCAGTATCGTTATCCCGGTGACGCCTTCACCTGGGAACTCCCCGGCGGCATGGCCGACCCCGGCGAAGACCTCCTCACCGCCTGCCAACGCGAACTGCGCGAAGAAACCGGCGCCACCTCCACCCGCTGGCGCCACATCGCCTCGCCTTTCCCCAATCCCGCCCGCCAGACCAACCGCGTCCACGCCTACCTCGCCGAGGACGCCGCCATCACCGCACCGCCCCAGCTCGACGCCAGCGAATCCATCGAGTGCGCGTGGCACAGCATCCCCGCCACCCTCGCCCTCATCCGCCGCGGCGAATTCTCCCAAGCCAACCACATCGCCCTCTTCTACCTCACCCTCGACACCCTCGGCCGGATCACCCACCACCCGGCCTAACCCACATAAATCACGCTCTCCCGAATAAATTCATTTTCACCGGGCGCACCGCGTTTCGAACCGAGGTCACGGCGCCAAACCCCTTGTCCGCTCTGTGAGCTCGGTGGCCTGGGTTCCGGGTCCTCGGTGAAATCGGTTTGGTCAAGTTGAGTGTGAAATATCCGGCCAAATCGTTCTCCTTCGCTCGCATCCGCCGCCTCCCGCCCAATCGTTCTCTCTCCTCGTCATCGTTCCCGTTCTCTCCCTCCGATGCCCTCCCTCCCCGTCTTCCCCGCTCTCCTTCTCTCG
>CAJAYO010000462.1 GCA_903948415.1 uncultured Opitutia bacterium
GCCAAGAATTTGGTGAACGTGCGTGTGAAATATCCGGGCTAGGGCGCACGATGACCCCCGCTCCGTCCTCGCTTCGGTCGCGCCCCCCGTCGGCCGCCACTCGGCCGCTTCACCCGGGTTCCTTCCTCCGATGAAAACACTCCTCTGCACGCTGCTCGCCGCCGTCCTGCTCTGCGCCGCCCGCGGCGCTCCTGTCCACCTCGTCGACGAGGCGCCGGTCACCCTCACGACCGTGGCGCCCGGTGTGGTGCTCGTTGACTTCGGCCGCGTCGCCTTCGGCAACCTCCGGCTCACCCCGCCGGCCGGCGCCACCGCCTCCGTCACGGCCCACTTCGGCGAAGCGCTTGCCGCCGGCCGTATCCACCGCAAGCCGCCCGGCACGGTCCGCTACGCCTCCGCCACTGTCACCCTCGCCGGCCAGAAACCCCTCGTCGTCGCGCCCGCCCCCGATGCGCGCAACACCCGCCAAGTCCCCCCCGGAGAAAAGCCGGACCAATTCGGCCACGTGACCCCGTCCGCCGTCCTCACCCCCGCCGCCTGGGGCGTCGTGCTCCCGTTCCGCTGGGTCGAAATCGAGGGCTGGGGCGGCGAACTCCTCCCCGCGCACCTCCGCCGCCAGAGCGCCTTCGCCACCACCTGGGATGACTCCGCCGCGTCCTTCCGCTCCTCCGATCCGCTCTACAACCGCATCTGGGACCTCTGCCGCTATTCCATCAAGGCCACGACCTTCGCCGGCGTCTACGTCGACGGCGACCGCGAGCGCATCCCCTACGAGGCCGACGCCTACCTGAACCAACTTTCCCATTACACCACCGACCGCGACATCCAGATGGCCCGCGATACCTACGATCACCTCATGGCCAACGCCACCTGGCCCACCGAATGGGCCACCCACCTGATCTTCATGGTCCACGCCGACTGGATGCACACCGGCGATGCCGCGTGGCTCGCCCCGCGCTACGCGGCCCTCAAAACCAAACTCCTCCTCGAACGCGCCCGCGCCGACGGCCTCATCACCAGCACCCCCGCCCAGATCAAAAAAGGCGACCTGGTCGACTGGCCCGTCACCGAGCGCGACGGCTTTGTGTTCACGCCCGTCAACACCGTCGCCAACGCGTTCTACCTCCGCGGCCTCGCGCTGATGGCCGACCTCGCCCGTGTCCTCCAGCACGACGCTGACGCCAAGGACTACGCTGCCCGCGAACGCACCGCCCGTGCCGCGTTCCAAGCCAAACTCTTCGACCCCGCCCGCGGCGTCTACCGCGACGGCGAAGGCACCGAGCACGCCTCCCAGCACGCCAACCTCTTCCCCCTCGCCTTCGGCCTCGTGCCGGAAGCCGCGCGCCCGCGCGTCACCGCCTTCGTCGCCTCCCGCGGCATGGCCTGCTCGGTTTACGCCGCGCAATACCTCCTCGAAGCCCTCTTCGCCCACGGCGCCGCCGACACCGCCCACGCCCTGATCGTCGCCCCTGGCGACCGCAGCTGGAAACACATGGTCGAGAGCGGCACGACGATCACCTGGGAAGCCTGGGACCAGAAATACAAGCCCAACCAGGATTGGAACCACGCGTGGGGCGCCGCGCCTGCGAATCTGTTTCCCAACTACGTCCTCGGCGTCCGCGTGCTCACCCCCGGCTGGAGCCAGGCCACCCTCCGCCCCCATCCCGGCAAGCTCGCCGAAGCCGACGGCAAAGTCCCGACGCCCCGCGGCCCGGTGCTCGTCAGCTGGAAAAACGCCGCGACCTTTCGCCTCGATGTGACCTTGCCCACGGGCCTGACCGCCCGGGTCGAACTTCCCGCCGCCCCCTCTTCCCGCGGGGTATTCAGTGGCGAAAAAGCCGTCGCCGCCCAGCGCACCGGCGGCCGGTGGATTCTCGAACAGCCCATCACCGGAACCGCGTCGCTCGAGGTTCGTTGAGCGCGATCCGCCCGCGGCGCCCGCCGGTGCGGCCCGCGGGCTCGCCCCTCCTCTCGTCTTTTCTATGAAACCCCGTCTCCTCCTCGCCCTGTTTGTCCTCGCCGCCGCTTGCGCTCCCGCGGCCTCGCCCCCACCCGCTCCGAAAACCACCGTCGCCATCGTCGGCGACCAATTTTTCATCAATGGCCGCCCCACCTATGCCGGCCGCACCTGGAAGGATAAAAAAATCGAGGGCCTGCTCATGAACGCCCGCCTGGTGCAGGGCGTGTTCGACGACGCGAACCCCGCGACGATCAGCCGTTGGGCCTATCCGGATACGGGTAAATGGGACGCCGAGCGCAACACGCGCGAATTCCTCGCCGCCATGCCCGTCTGGCGCGCGCACGGCCTCCTCGCCTTCACCATCAATTTCCAAGGCGGCTCCCCCGAGGGCTACTCCTCCAAGCAGCCGTGGAACAACGCCGCGTTCTCCCCCGACGGCACGCCGCTCCCGGCCTACCTCGAGCGCATGGCCCGCATCATCACTTTCGCCGACGACCTCGGCATGGTCGTCATCCTCGGCTATTTTTACTTCGGGCAGGACCAGCGTCTCACCGATGAGGCCGCCATCCTCCGCGCCACCGACGCCTGCACCGAGTGGGTGCTCAAAAACGGCTGGCGCAACGTCCTCATCGAGGTGAACAACGAGACCAATCCGAAAAGCTACGATCACGAAATCCTCCGGCCCGCCCGGATCCACGAACTCATCGACCGCGTGAAAAAGGCCACGGCCCCCGACGGTCACCGCCTCCTCGTCACGACCTCCTATCCCGGCAACACCCTCCCGCAGGAAAACGTCGTGCGCGCCTCCGACTACCTGCTCCTCCACGGCAACGGTGTCAGCGACCCCAGGCGCATCGCCGAGCTGGTCCAGCTCACGCGCAAGATTCCCGGCTACCGGCCCATGCCGATCGTGTTCAACGAGGACGACCATTTCAATTTCGACGTGCCCACCAACAACTTTACGTCCGCCGTCGCCGAATACGCCAGCTGGGGCTACTTCGATTTCCGCATGAAGGGCGAAGGCCACGCCGAGGGCTATCAGAGCATCCCGGCCGATTGGCGCATCAGCTCGCCCCGCAAAGCCGGCTTCTTCCGCAAACTCGCCGAGATGACCGGCGCCACCCCGGTCGCCTCGCCCTGAGGCCCCCCTGTTCGCGTCCACAGCGCCGCCTGTCCGCCCCATGGCCGTCCGGAGGGCGTTTGCCGCGTGTCTGCCGCCGCGGTGTCTGCGGATGCGGTGGCGGCCGCCGGCGGGCCCGATCCCCGCCCCGCCGAAGCTCCCGCCACGCCGGGCTGGCGTTCGCCCAAAAATCACCCAACGTGCTCCCGCGGCCCCGCCTTCGCGGCGAAGTCGGTGCCGTATCCGGCCTCATCCGTCCCGTCACCGTCTCCTCCAGCCTCTCGTCCACCTCCTTCCCTTTATGTCCAACTACTCGATTGTCA
>CAJAYO010000463.1 GCA_903948415.1 uncultured Opitutia bacterium
GCCCAGGTGGAAACCGCTTTCCGCGACTTCGCCCGCTTCACCGATCTGCGCACGGTCGCCGTGTTCGGCGGCGTCGGCTACGGCGCCCAGCGCTCCGAGCTCAAACGGGGCGTCGACATCATTGTCGCCACTCCCGGGCGTCTCGTGGACTATCTCAAAACCGGCGAGATCAACCTGCGCGACATCACGATCCTCATCCTCGACGAGGTGGACCGCATGCTCGACATGGGCTTTCTGCCTGTCGTGAAGGACATCATCGCGCGCTGCCCGAAGGAGCGCCAGACGCTGTTTTTCTCCGCCACGGTTCCGCCGGAGATCGCCGCCGTCGCTTCGTTTGCGCTGCGCAATCCGGCGCGCGTCGAGTGCGGCGTCGCCCGCTCGGTGAACGCGTCGGTCAACCACGCGCTCTATCCCGTGGCCGCCGACCAGAAATTTGAACTGCTCGAAGCGCTGCTCGCGAAGACCGACTTTGACAGTGTGCTGGTGTTCTCGCGCACGAAACACGGCGCCGACAAGATCGCGCGCCGCTTGAAAGCGGCCAACCACTCCGTCGCGGTGCTGCACGCGAACCGCTCGCAGAACCAGCGCATCGAAGCGCTCGCCGGCTTCAAGAGCGGCAAATACGAGGTGATGGTCGCCACCGACATCGCCGCGCGCGGCATCGACGTCGCCGGGGTGTCGCACGTGATCAATTACGACGTGCCGGAAAAGCCCGAGGACTACGTGCACCGCATCGGCCGCACCGGCCGGGCGCAGGCCGTCGGCGACGCGTTCACGCTCGTCACGCCCGAGAATGCGAACGACATCCGCGACATCCAGCGCTTCATCGGCGCGAAGATTCCGGAGCTCCGCCTCGAAGATTTCCCGTATCGCGCGTTCGTCGCGCGCACCGAGGAACCGCAACAGCAGCGCGGTCGAGGCAGCCTGCCGGGGCAGATCCGCCACAAGGGCAGCTTCAACCGCTTCCGCGGCCGTCGCTGAGGCGCCGGATTGCGTTGAGTGCGCGATGACGAGGTGACGTGGGCTTTGCCGCCCGTGGATTCTCCGACAGTTTCCGAGCGCGGTCCGAAAGGCCCGCGCTTTTTCATGCCCGCGATGGTCCCCCGAGCCGTCGTCGAGCAACACCTCGCCACCCTGCGTGCGCGTGAGCGGTGCCCGCGCGTGCACCGGCCGGCCATCGCCGGGCGCGCGGCCGTGAGCCGTATTGTGCTGGTCGGTCAGGCACCGGGGGACAAGGAGCCGAAGCTCGGACGGCCGGTCGCGTGGACGGCGGGACGCACGTTTTTTCGGTGGTTTCACGATGCGCTCGGTTGGACGGAGGATGAGGTGCGGGACCGGATCTACATCGCGGCGGTGTGTCGGTGTTTTCCGGGCAAGCGTCCGTCGGGCGGCGACCGGGTGCCGGCGCCGGAGGAGATCGCGAATTGCTCGGCCTGGTTGGAGCGGGAGTTTGAGCTGTTGCGCCCGGCACTGGTGCTGCCCGTCGGCAAGCTGGCCATCGGGCAATTTCTCGGCGAGCGCCCGTTGGTCGAGACGATCGGGCAGAAATTTCGGATCACGTATCGCGGCCATGCGGCGGACTGCATTCCGCTGCCGCATCCGTCGGGTGCGTCACCGTGGCATCGGATAGAACCGGGGAAGACGTTGCTGGCGCGAGCACTCGCGCTGGTGGCGGAGCATGGGGTAGTGAAGTTTAGTCAGTGTCGGTCGCGCAGAGCACAAACCAGCGAGCGTCGTAGATGAACTGGACCGCGAAAGTATGGTCCCAGGCCACATCATTGAAATAGCCGCTCCACGGACCAACTACATGTCGTGGCCACCAGGGCCGATCCGGGGCGAGCGTGCGGAGGCCGCTGACAAAACGGGTGGCGAGTGTTTTCGCATCGTTCACCGATGGCGTCGGACCGCCGTAGGCTCCGCCGCCAAGCAGGATATCGGCGGTCAGACCCTCAAACTCACAGCCGCCCTTGGAGGTGACCGTGACTCGAGGTTCCGAGAGGCCGCCGGCTCCAGTATCAAAGCCTTCGGGTTGGAGCAGAAAAGCTTCCGCGACTACATTGCTCTCAAGAAAACAGGTGAGTGGAACTCGGCTGTCGCAGAAGTCGCAGTGATACGCCGATAGGAATTCATCGGGGTCGATGGCCTCAAACGCGGCGTAGTCGACGCTGCCATTGGTGTAGGCTTGGCGAAGTGTCGCACAGTAGCGATCGATGTCAGGGTGAGAAAAGTCGATGCGTCGATATTTCACGTCCTGCCACCGGGCTTCCGGTCGCTTGCGAAAAACAGGAATCTCGTGGCCCATAAATCAGTTCACCCGATTCCACACCGGCGCGCCCAGCACGGCGGCGCGGGCGATTTTTGCCGAGGTGCTGCGCATTTCGACCATGCCCTCGGGGGAACAGAAGGCGGCGTGGCAGGTGACGATCAGGTTCGGCGTTGCGGCTTCCTCGGGCGTGCGGAGCGGTTCGGCTTCGACGACGTCGAGGCCGGCGCCGGCGAGGTGGCCGCTGCGGAGCGCGGCGAAGACGGGGGCTTTTTGCACGATGTCGCCACGGGCGGTGTTGACGACGAAGGAGCCGGGTTTCAGCAGGGCGATCTCCGGCGCGCCGATGATCCCGCGGGTCTCAGCGGTGAGCGGGCAGTGGACGGAGAGGGTGTCGGAGCGGCGGAGGAGTTCGCCGAGGGAGTCCACGCGCTCCACGCCGATGGCTTTGTGGGTCCCGCTCGGGACGTAGGGGTCGAAAAAGAGCGTACGGAAACCCATTGCCTTCGCCCGCAGGGCGGCGGCGGTGCCGATGCGGCCGAAACCGAGGATGCCGAAAGTCTGCGTGCTCAGGCGGCGCATTTTGGCGGCGGTTTCGATTTTCCAGCCGAGGCGTTTGGCCTCCGCATCGAGGGGGAACAGCTGGCGGTAGAGGGCGAGCGTGAGCGCGAGGGCGTGGTCGGCGACCTCTTCGGTGCCGTAGTCGGGGACGTTGCAGACGGGGATGCCGGCTTGGGCGGCGGCGGCGATGTCCACGGTGTCGAAGCCGACGCCGTTGCGGATGATCACGCGGCAGTTTTTCAGACGGGCGATGACGGCGGCGCCGATCAGCGGCCCGTGCCAGAGGATGATGGCGTGGGCGGCGAGCACCTCGTCGGGAATCGGCGCGTTGAAATCCAGCCAGACGGTCCGGAGGTCGGCGACGTCGGTGAGGAAGGGCGTTTCCACCGTGGCGGCGGTGTCGGTGAAGCGAAATTCCTTGGGGCAGACGATGACGACGAGGGGTTGGGTCATGGCGAAACTCTTTGACCACCGATTACACGGATGGCACGGATAGCAAAAGCCTTAACCGTGTCCCCTGTGAAATCTGTGATCAAACTCCTCCTCTGTCTTGGTCTCTTCGCCGCGGTGATGCCGCCCGCCGCGCTCGCGCAGCGCGAAAAACTGTCGCCGGAAGAGCTCGCGTTCGTCGAGAAGACGTGGCCCGACGCGAAGAAAACCAACACCGGTATCCGCTACATTATTATGCAGCCCGGCAGCGGGGAAATGCCCAAGCCCGGCGACAAGGTGGCGGTGCTCTATGTGGGTCGCCTGCTGAACGGCACGGTGTTCGACCAGGCGACGGAGAAGGACAAGGCGTTTACGTTCCGCGTGGCCCGCGAGCAGGTCATCCAGGGCTGGGATCAGGTCCTGCCGCTGATGAAAGTCGGCGAAAAGCGCCTGGTCGTGATTCCGGCGGAGCTGGCCTACGGCACGCGCGGGCAGCCGCCGAAGATCGGGCGCAACGCGGCGCTCGTGTTCGAGATCGAGTTGCTCGAGAGCAAGCGGGACTGAGTTACGGTGCGGTGACGCGCGAAGCGGGGCTCGCCGCGGCGGAGTGCATCGCCCACGTTGGCGGCATATGAGAACCCATCTACTTGGCGTGCTGGCGGCGGTCCTGCTTCTGCCCGGCGCAGCGGTCGCCGCCAAACCGGCCGCGACTTTGCCCGGCC
>CAJAYO010000464.1 GCA_903948415.1 uncultured Opitutia bacterium
GGCGGCGGCCCGCCCCGCGGCCGGCGCGGCGCCGGCCCAACCCCGCCGCCCTACAGCAATCTGCAGAGCAACCTTTCCCGCCCGCACGAAGAGATCGGCGTCATCGTCGGCAGTTACACCGACATCCGCGCCGAGGACGACGTCATCACCGGCACCCTCTCCGAAACCGGCGCCAAACTCCTCCTCGTCCACCCCGGCCAGCACGAACTCACCCCGCTGAAAGCCACCGGCACGTTTCGCCTCTGGGTCCGCGACGGCGCCCTCGTGAAATACGAACTGCGCCTCGCCGGCACCCTCGCCGTCGAAACCCCCGCCGCCCGCCGCGAAGTCCAGGTCCACCAAAAATCCACCACCGAACTCAAGGCCGTCGGCACGACGTTCTTCACCGTCCCGGAGGAAGCCCGGATGAAACTCGGGGGCTGACCGCCCGCCCGGCGACCCCGCGTCGCCCCGCGCCGCCAAGTCCCTCCGGCCCCGCCTCGCTCAACCCTTCGTTTTCGCCGCGATCTCCGCTCTCCGCCCGGACTCGCGTTGGATCCGCGCCACGCGCTCCACCTGTCCCTTCGCCGGGAAGCGCTCGTCGAAACCTTCGTTTCTGAACTCGCACACCGGCTCCGCCCACGCCACCCGCTCCTCCAGATCGACCAGGTGGCGCTTGTTGATCGACGTCGGCGGCGAGTGGATGATCACGATCATCTCCGTCGCAAAATCCTCCGTGCGCCCGTCGCAAATCACGCCCGGCACCGCGATGGCCCCGCGTCGTCCGGATGGGTGCGTCCGAAAAACTCCTGCGCCGCGCGGCGGTGCGGCCCGTCGATGCGGAAAAATTCCTCGTCCGGATCCGGCCGTTTCCCGACGACGCTCCCGTCGGTCTACGCGGCGCAATCCAGCTTCAGCGGCGCGCAACCTCGACTCGCTGACGGACCCCACCCGTCGCCGCGATGGGCGCCGCCGCAAAGTGCCGATGCGACCGCGCGCCACGGTTGACCCGCCCCCGTCCGCTCCGCCCAACGCAAAACCGCCGCGGCTTAGGGCGCCTTCTTCTGCGCCGGCGCGGCCGGCACCGGCCGCGGCGTCGACGGTTTTTTCTCGTCGAGATTCTGCATGATCTCCGCGTCGCTGACGGACGCCGAGCCGATGCCGCCGGCCGGCACGTCGAGTTTGGCGAGCCAGACGATCGCGTTGAGCATCAGCCGCCGCTGATCGTCATTCTGCCAATTGCGGTGAAAATGTCCGCCGGTGAACCCGAAGCCGCGCCCGCCGTCAGCCCGCTCCACCGCCCACATCATCGTCTCAGGTCTGCCCTTCGCCGCCTGGATGTGCGCGTAGGGGCCTTTCGGGTGAACATACGGACCGTCGCGCACCGCATCGGACGGCGTCGCCACGAGGATGTCCTTCACGCCGGCCTTGCCCTCGCGGAACCGCATATTGAAATACCACTCGTCGTTCGTCTTGAACGGCTTCACGCCGCGCGTGATCGGATGCTCCGGCAGCGTTTTGTAATCGGCCTCCCAAATCGGGTTGCACGAGAACGAATTTTCATAGTGCCCGCCGATCCACTCCTTCCACTCCGCTCCGCCTTTTTCGGCCAGCACCTCCACCGCAAAATGCGCCATCCCGAGGCTCACCCCCTTCTTCACCAAAGCGCCCAACACCGCGAGCCGGTCCTTCTGCACCGCCGGGTGATTCGCCCCGCCGTCGCAGTAAATGAACACCGCGTCCGCCCCCTCGAAGACAGCATTGTCGTCCACGCGCTTCCCGTCGACCAGCTTGGTCGGCCACCCGTTGGTGATGAGCACGGTCTTGAGCCCGGGCACGGCCTCGAGCCGTTTCTGCAACAGCATCGAGCCCGCCTTGAATTCATGCATCAGCGGCGGATGACTCACCGGACCGGCGATCATCACCAACTTGCGGTCGGCGGCTTGGACGAATGCGGCGCCCAGCGCGAGCGTCGCGGCGAAAAAATAACGGAGTTTCATAGGGGTTAAAAAAACGTGGCCAGCCATACGGCTGACGCGCCGCACCCTGAAGCCCCGTTCCGCGCGAGTCGAGCCGACTCCGCGCCGACCTGTTCTTGGCTTCCTCCCCGCGCGTTTCAGGTTCTACTCCTCTCCCGCCTCCTATGCATTTTTTCCGCGTTGTCCGCCTCTGCCTGTTCTCGTGGTGCATCGTCAGCGGCCGGGCCGCCGACACCCCGGCTCCCGCCCCGCTGCGCGTTTTGCTGGCCGGTCTCGCCCACGGCCACGCCGGCGGCTTCCTCCGGCAGGCCGAACCCGCCGTCGTCCAACTCGTCGGCGTCTGGGAGCCGGACGACACCGTCTGGGCCAAATACCGCACCCACGTCCAACTCGCCCAGGTCACCCGCTACACCGACCTCAACGCCGCCCTCGCGCAGAGCGCGCCGGAGGCGGTGTGGGCGTTTTCCGATACCCGCGACCACCTCGCGATCGTGCGCGCCGCCGCACCGCGCAAACTTCCCGTCATCGTCGAAAAACCCCTCGCCGTCGCTTGGGCCGCCGCCGCCGAAATGGCCGCGCTCGCCCGGCGCCACGACACGCTCGTGCTCACCAACTACGAGACCAGCTGGTATCCCGCCTTCGAGGAGATCCGCCAAATGCTCGGCCCCGGCAGCCCGCTCGGCCCGCTCCGCCAAATCTACGCGCAGGCCGGCCACGAGGGCCCGGTCAAGATCAGGGTCGGCCCCGAGTTTCTCGCGTGGCTCCGCGATCCGGTGCGGGGCGGCGGCGGCGCGCTCTTCGACTTCGGCTGCTACGGCGCCAACCTCGCCACCTGGTGGCTCGGCAATCGCCCGCCGGTTTCCGTCACGGCCCACACTTCGCAGTTCGATAAAATCAACTATCCCGACTGCGACGACCACGCCGTCCTCCAACTCGTCTACCCCGACGTGCAGGTCACCGTCGTCGGGTCATGGCATTGGCCCTACGCGCGCAAGGACGTCGCGCTCTACGGCGAAAACGGCTCCGTCGTGACCACCAACGACACCGCCTATGCCGTCCGCCTCGGGAAAACCCCGCTCCAAGCCCGCATGGCCAAAGCGGAACGCCGCGTGCCCCTACGCTGGTTCGCCACCACCGTCCGCGCCGGCCGCGATCCCGTCGAGGACCCGAGCTCCCTCGCCAACAATCTCATCACGATGCAAATCCTCGAAGCCGCCCGCCGCTCCGCCGCCGAGGGCCGCACGATCAAACTCTCTGAACTCGACCCGCTGCAGTAAACGGGCTGAACCCGCCGCGAACGCCCACGCTCGCCCGTGCCTCGCAACCGCGGAGCCGTTCGCGCCGGGCCTCACAGCACCATGAACGAAAACGCCACGATCACCGTCGGGACGAGCGCGCCGAGAAACAACCCGAGCGGCGAAACGCCCTCGGGAAAATATTTCTGCAAAATCGACTGACCCGCCGGATTCGGCGCATTGGCAATCACCGTCAGCCCACCGCCCGTCACCGCGCCCGCGACCACCGCGAACTTCAGTTCCGGACTGAAGCCCGGCACCAGGGTCGCGAGATACGTGATCAGCGCGTTGTCGTTGAACGCCGTCAAAACCGTCGCTCCCGCAAACAGCGGCACCTCCCCGAGCCGCCCGAGCACCGGCTGGATCCACCACGCCTGCAGACCGCCGTGGATCACAAGCCCGGCGAGGAAAAACCCCACCAGCAGCGGCGACTTCAACTCGACCTTGCTCTGGTGGTGCGCCGTCGCCTGCGCAAACGCGAGGAAGAACAAAAACCCGCCGATGAAGAGCGCCGGGTAGTGCGCCATCCACACCGTGAAGCCCAGAAACACGACGTGCATCCCCGTCACCCAGGCCGGCACCGGCTCCTCGGCCTTGAGCGTCTTGTCGACCGCGGCCGCCTTCAGCGCAAACAGCTCTTTGCGAAACACGAGCAGATAGGTGGCGTTCGACAGCACGATACCGCTGACCGCATGCCACCCGAAATGGGTGAACATGAATTTGAGATCCCACCCCCACGCCGCCGCCACCATCAACACCGGCGGGGCCGCAAAGTGCGTCAGCGTTCCGCCGATGGAAATGTTCACGAACAGCAGGCCCAGCGTCGCGTATTTCAAACCCAGGCTGGGATTCAGCCCGTAAAACTGTTTCGCCAGCAAGAGCGCGCCAATCGTCATCGCCGCCGGTTCCGTGATCAACGAGCCCAGCAGCGGCGCCAACGTGAGGATCGAGAGCCACCAAGCCACCGGGCGGCCGCCGCCCAGCGAGGCCACGCCCTTCATCGCCTGCTCCGCCAGCCGCAACACCGGCCGCGTCGACGCCAACGCCATGATCACCACCACGAACATCGGCTCCGTGTAGTTCACCGTGTCCGCGATGTAATGGATCGCTGTATCCAGTCCTTTGAACCCCATCACCGCCGCCCCGAGGACGACCGCCCAGATGCCGAAGATCGCCTCCACCTCGCCCAGAAAGTGCAGCACTTGCCCCCCAAAACTCACTTCATCCGGCGTGCCGTCGTCATTCGTATCGGTCGCCTGGCGCTTGCGCGCCAACCGGGCGCAATGCCGTTCCTCGACCACATGCGCCCAGTGCCGGAACTTACCCGCCAAAAACGTGTGCAGGACCGCGAGGACAAAGATGCAGGTCGCCACCACGTTGAACGGATCGGCCGCCGCGCGGGCCGTCAGCGTCGCACCCAGGCCGGGCGCATCGACCCCCGCATAGTCGGCCAGCGGCCGCGGAAACGCCGGCCGCGCGCCCGCCCCCTCCGCCGCACCGACGGCCGTCGCCGTCAGCCAAAGAACCCAAGCGGCTGCGGCCACGGGGAGACGACGAAGGGCGGCGAAAAACATCGCGCCAGCAAACGGCAACCGGCCCAATCCGCAAGCCGGACCGCACCGGCCCGCTCAAAA
>CAJAYO010000465.1 GCA_903948415.1 uncultured Opitutia bacterium
GCTGCCGCATCGAACGGGGCGGGGGGCGGGGCGCGCGCGGGGCCTCGCTTTCATTCTGCGCATTGACCTTTACCCGCGTTTCTTCGCTTTTTCTCCCTCCATGACCTCCCCGCAAAACGCCCCCGGTCTCCTGCGTGCCCTGATCGTCGGCGCGAGTCTCGGTGCCGGCTCCGCGGCGTTCGCCGTCGACTACAGCCGCGACATCAAGCCGATCCTGTCGGAGAACTGTTTCTCGTGTCACGGCTTCGATGAGAAAGGGCGCAAAGGAAAGCTGCGCCTCGATGTGGCGGAGTCCGCCTACGCGGAGCGCAACGGGATTTTCCGCATCAAGCCCGGCGACCTCGCCAACAGCGAGGTGTGGGCGCGTATTATCAGCACCGATCCGGAGGAGGTCATGCCGCCGCCGAAGGACCACGCGCCGCTCACCGCCGCGCAAAAGGAAACGCTCAAGACCTGGATTCTCGAGGGCGCAAAGTATTCGGAGCATTGGGCGTTTGTGCCGCCGAAGAAAACGCCGTTGCCCCGGAACGGGACGCAGCCCGTCGACGCCTTCGTCCGCGCGCGGCTGGCCGAGGAAAAACTCCGGGCCGCCCCCGAAGCGGACCGCCGCACGCTGATCCGGCGGCTTTCCCTCGATCTCACGGGCTTGCCGCCGTCGGGCGCCGAGGTGGAGGCCTTCGTCGCGGATCGCGCCCCGCAGGCCTACGACCGGCTCGTCACCCGCCTGCTCGCGAGTCCCCATTTCGGCGAGCGCCTGGCCGTGGATTGGCTCGACGCCGCGCGCTATGCGGACACCAACGGCTTCTCCATCGACGGTGGCCGCCACCTGTGGCTCTGGCGCGACTGGGTGATCCAGGCCTTCAACGACAACCAGCCCTACGACCGTTTCCTCGTGGAACAGCTCGCCGGCGATTTGCTGCCCGCTGCCACCGAGGCGCAGCGCATCGCGACCGGTTTTCAGCGCAACAACATGGTGACGCACGAGGGCGGCACCATCCCCGAGGAAAATCTCACGAACTACAACGCCGACCGCGTAAAGACCCTCGGCGAAGCCGTGCTCGGTCTCACGCTCGCTTGCGCGCAATGCCACGACCACAAATTCGATCCGATCACACAGAAGGACTATTTTCAGACCTTCGCATTTTTCAATACGCTCCCCGACAAGGGACTCGACGGCAACGCGGGCGTGAACCCCGGTCCCAGTCTGAAGGCGCGCACCGTGTTGAAGACCGGTGAAGAGACGGCGCTGCGGGGCGAGATTGCCGCGCTGGAGGGGAAGCTCGCGCAACGCGACGACGCGAAGCTCGCCACGTGGGAACAGCGCGAGCAGGCGTTATTGCAGGGGCGCGGAAAAAACCTCCGCGTGATCCCGCTCAAGGCGGCCAAGATTTCGACGCCGAATCGTGGCGCGGGTTTTGACATCACGCCCGAAGGCCGCGTGAGCCTGAAGAATCCCGGGGACTTGGGCGCGTTCGATATTCTCGCGGAGTTGCCGAAAAACGCGGGGCCGATCAGCGGCCTGCGTTTCGTGCTGCACCCGGTGGCCGACGCCGCGCTCGGCGGGTGGGGTTACGGTCCATCGCGCGGCACTCCGGCCCGGGCCGCCGCCACGAAGAAGAAGAGCGCGGAGAAAATGACGCCTCCGCCGGCCGAGCCCGCGCAAAAAGGTTCGTTCAAGCTCACGGCGGTCGCGCTCTCGGTCGATGCGGTGCCCGGCGATCAGGTGAATCTGCACAAGCTGGAGAAGATCTCCCGGGTCACGGCGAACTCGTGGGAATCGCAGAACCCCGCGGTGGGCTGCCTCGATCCGCGCAACGACTCCGGTTGGTCGCCCGATCTGGCCACCGAGGGCCCGGTGCATCTCACGGCCACGCTCGCGCGTCCGCTCGATCCGGCAGCCACCCCGCACCTCACGGTCCAGTTGAATTTCGGCGCCGGCAAGGCCTACATCCCGGGCCTGATCGAAGTGTGCGCGATCACCGGCACGGACGACGGCACGGATCTGCCGGCCGAGGTCGTGGCCGCCTTGCAAACGCCCCAGGCCCGGCGCACCGCCGAGCAGGTGGCCGCGCTGTGGCGCGAATGCGCGGCCCAGGGATCGGAGCTCCAACGCGAACGCGTCGCCCTCGGGAATCTCCGCGAGCGGCTCGCTGCGCTGACGGAGCCGTTTACGACGATGGTCATGGAAGTCGCCGCCAAGCCGCGCGACACGTTCATCTTGAACCGGGGCGACTACGCGCAGCCGACCGAAAAGGTGTCGGCCGGCACGCCGTCCGCGCTGCCGCCCTTGCCGGCGGGGGCGCCGGCGGATCGTCTCGGTCTCGCCCAGTGGACGGTGATGAAGGAAAATCCGCTGACGGCACGCGTCGCCGTGAACCGTCTGTGGAAGCTGTTTTTCGGCACCGGCATCGTGGGCACCCCGGCGGATTTCGGCTCGCAGGGTGAATGGCCGAGCCACCCGGAATTGTTGGACTGGCTCGCGGTCGATTTCGTCGAGCACGGTTGGGACGTGAAGCACCTCGTGCGCCTCATCGTGACGAGTGCGACGTATCGGCAATCGTCCGCGGCGACGGCGGACTTGTTGGAACGAGATCCGCAAAACCGGCTGCTCGCGCGCGGTCCGCGCTTCCGGCTCCCGGCGGAGTTCGTGCGCGACCAAGCCCTCACGGTGAGCGGCCTGCTCGTGCCGCGGGTGGGCGGCCCCAGCGTGAATCCCTATACGCCCGGCGATCTCTGGCGGGAAGTCAGCCACTATGGCAGCTCGCCGGCGACCGCGCAGACCTTCGTGCAGGATCACGGCGAGAAACTCTACCGTCGCTCGCTTTACACGTATTGGAAACGCACGGCGCCGCCGCCGAGCATGATGGCCTTCGATGCGCCGAACCGCGAAGTCTGCACCGTCGCCCGCAGCAACACCACGACGCCGCTCCAGGCGCTCGTCACGCTGAACGACCCGCAATTCGTGGAAGCGGCGCGGGCCTTCGCGGAGCGCGTGCTGGCGACCAAGGGCGACGACGCGACGCGGTTGCGCTGGGCCTTTGCCGAGTGCGTTTCCCGTCCGCCGAAGGACAAGGAGCTCGCGGTGATCCTCGCCGCGCTCCAACGCGAACGGGCGAATTACGCGAAGAACGGGCCGGCCGCGCGGGCGCTGCTGTCCGTCGGCGAATCCCCGCGCGACGAGCAACTCCCCGCCGCCGAGCACGCCGCGTGGATGCAAATCGCGTCCACCTTGTTCAACCTCAGCGAAACGATCACGCGGAACTGACGCTATGAAAGAAGGAGAGAAAGAGAGCGGGGGAGAGGGGGAGAAAAAGCCGCGAAGGCGATTGGTGCGTCGGCACACCGACTGGGAAGTCTACCAGCGGTCGTTTGCGGCGGCGATGAGGCTATTTGAGCTGAGCCGGAAATTTCCCCCCGAGGAGCGCTCTTCGCTCACGGATCAATGTCGGCGCTCCGCGCGCTCGGTGAGTGCTAGCGTCTCCGAGGCTTGGCGCAAACGTCGCTACCCGGCGGCGTTCGTCGCGAAGCTCAGCGACGCCGAGGGTGAAGCGGCCGAGACGCCGACGTGGATCCAGTTCGCGGTGAGCTGCGGCTACCACGAAGCCGAGGTTGGTCGACCTCTCTACTCCGAATAGGACGAAATCATCGCGATGCTGGTGCCTATGATCACCCACCCCGACGACTGGACGCTCTAGCCCATTCTCCCCCTCTTTCCCTCCCTCTCTCCCTCTTCAGCTCCGCCCATGCAGCCGACCCCTCCTCTCGCCGACTATCTCCGGCATCTCACGCGTCGCACCTTCATCGGCCAGGCCGCGCGCGGCATCGGCGGCGTGGCCCTTGGCTCGCTGCTCTCGTCGAGCATCGCGCGCGCGGTCGAAGCCAAGGGCAAGGGCCGGCCCGGCCTGCCGCATTTTGCGCCCAAGGCGAAGCGCGTGTTGTGCCTGTTCCAGAGCGGCGGCCTCTCGCACGTCGATTTGTTCGACGACAAACCGATGCTGCACAAACACGCCGGTCTGGAGATCCCGGCGTCGATCAAGGGCACGCAACGGCTGACCGGCATGACGAGCGGGCAGAGCGCGTATCCCGTCGTGCCGCCGCTGAAGACCGGCCAACTCTGCGGCAAGCATGGCACGTGGATCAGCGATCTGTTGCCCCATATTCAGACGATCGCGGACGACATCTGCATCATCAAGAGCCTGCACACCGAGGCGATCAACCACGACCCCGCGATCACCTACATGAACACGGGGAATCAACTTCCCGGTTACGCGAGCATGGGCGCGTGGGCGAGCTACGGACTGGGGACGGAAAACGAAAATCTTCCGGCGTTCATCGCGATGGTGTCGCAGGGCACGGGGAAGAATCCCGGGCAGCCGGTGTTTTCGCGGCTGTGGGGCAGCGGGTTTTTGCCGGCCTCGCACCAGGGCGTCGGGCTGCGGCCGGGCGCGAATCCGGTGCTCTACTTGGACAACCCGCCCGGCATCGAGCGCACCCAGCGCCGCGCGCAGCTCGACGATCTGGCGAAACTCAATCACCAGCGCGCCGACGAACTCGGCGATCCGGAGACGCTCGCCCGCATCGACGCCTACGAGATGGCGTTCCGGATGCAGACCTCGGTGCCGGAGCTCACCGATATTTCCAAGGAGTCGCCCGCGACGCTCGATGCCTACGGTCCCGAGGTGCGCAAGCCCGGCACTTACGCGGCGAATTGTCTGTTGGCGCGCCGGCTCCTCGAGCGCGACGTGCGGTTCGTGCAGCTGTTTCACCGCGGCTGGGATCAGCACATCGCGATTGGGCGCCAGTTGCCGAACCAGTGCCACGACATCGACCAGCCCACGGCGGCGCTTATCAAAGACCTCAAGGCGCGCGGCCTGCTCGAGGACACGCTCGTGGTGTTCGCGACGGAGTTTGGGCGCACGGTGTTCGGTCAGGGCAAGCTCGGGGATCCGGCGATGGGGCGCGATCACCACGGGCGGGCGTTCACCGTCTGGCTGGCCGGCGGCGGCATCAAAGGCGGCATGGAATACGGGGCGACCGACGACTTTTGCTATAACATCACGGAAAATCCCGTCCACCTGCGCGACCTGCACGCGACGATTCTGCACTGCCTTGGCATCGACCACGCCAAGTTCACGCACAAGTTCCGCGGGCTGAACGTGCGGTTGACGGGCGTCGAAGAGGCGCATGTGGTGAGGGGCATCTTGGCCTGATCCCGATGCGCTTTCGCTCCCTGCTTTCCCCTCTCGTTTATGGGCTCCCGTGGTTGGGCGGCGTCGCTGCGTTTGCGGGCGCGGCGGAGGTTGATTTGCCGGCCAAGGTGGAGTTCAACCGCGACATCCGGCCGATCATGTCGGACACGTGCTTCCATTGCCACGGTCCCGATGCCACGAGCCGGGAGGCGGGACTGCGCCTGGACCTGCGCGACGAGGCACTCAAGAAAACCAAGAGCGACCTGGTGCCGATCGTGCCGGGCAACGTGACCGAAAGCGAAATCATCGCGCGCATTTTCGACCGGGACGAGCCCATGCCGCCGGCGAAGGCGCACAAGCCGCTCACGGAACGCCAACAGGCGCTGATGAAACGCTGGGTGGAGCAGGGGGCGGTTTACGAGCCGCACTGGGCCTACGCGCCGCTCCAGCGTCCGGCGCTGCCGGTGGGGGCGAAGAAGGGAAATCCCATCGATGCGTTCGTCGAGGCCAAGCTCGCCGAGAAAAAACTCACGCTGTCGCCCGAGGCGCCGAGGAACCGGCTGCTGCGGCGCGTCTCGCTGGATCTCACGGGGCTGCCGCCAACGCCGGAGGAGCTCGCGGCGGGCGGACGGAATTTTTTTGGCAACGGCTACGTGAAGCAGGTCGACCGCCTGCTGAGCTCGGCGCACTACGGCGAACGCATGGCGGTGTGGTGGCTCGATATCGCGCGCTTCGCGGACACGGTCGGCTTTCACGGCGACCAGAACCAGCGCATCTTCCCGTACCGCGATTACGTGATCAACGCGTTCAACGCGAACAAGCGCTTCGATCAGTTCACCCTCGAGCAGCTCGCGGGTGACCTTCTGCCCAATCCGACCCCCGAACAGCTCGTGGCGACCGGTTACAACCGGCTGAACATGATGACCCGCGAGGGCGGGGCGCAGCCGAAGGAGTATCTCGCGAAGTATGGCGCCGAGCGCGTGCGGTCGGTGTCGGCGGCCTGGTTTGGCAGCACGTTTGGCTGCGCCGAGTGCCACGACCACAAATTCGACCCGATCAAGACGCGCGATTTCTACGAGCTGCAGTCGTTCTTCGCCGATGTGAAGCAGTGGGGCGTGTATTCGGACTACACGTATACGAAGAATCCCGAACTCGCCGGCTTCAACAACGACTATCCGGTCCCGCCCGAGATCGAGGTGCCCAGCCCGTACCTGGCCGGGCGCCGGGATCGCGCGGCGGCCGAGCTCAACGCCCACGTGCTCGCCGGCCGTGCTCGCGCGGCCGATCCGGCGGCCGCAGGGCGGTGGGCCGCGTGGCAGGAATCGGCCCGCGCCTTCCTCGCCCGGGTGCCTGCCGGCTGGGAGCAACCGGCGCCGGTCGCGGCCCTCCTTCGGGCCAATAAGACCGTGCCCGGAGCCAGCCCGCTCGTGACGCCCGAAGGCGCGGTCAGCACGGCGAAAGCGCTCGCCCGCGGCGAGGCCCTGCGCGTGACGTTGCCGCCGGAGCCCGGTCCGCTGGCGGCGCTCCGCGTCGAGGCCTTTCCGCCCGCCGAGGCGCCCAATCCGGAGACCCTCACCCGCGCCCGGGCTGCCGCCGCGATCACGGTGGCCGTCGCCGTGCGCGCCGCCTCCGGCAAGGAACGCAAAGTCCCGGTCGCGTTTGCCGATGCGAACGCGAAGGATCCGCGCTACCGCGACGGCGCGGAACTCCACGGGATCGGCGCCGGCTGGAAACTGCCGGCCCCACGCCCGGCCGAACCCCTGGTGGGCGTCTGGCTGTTCGACGGCCCGGTCACGCTCGCGTCCGGCGAAACCCTCGAAATCACGGTGACCGGCGAAACCACGGTGCCGATGCGTTTCTCGACCAGCCCGTTTGGCGCGGCCCGCCCGCTGGACGTTGCGCCCGCCGCGCTCGCCGCTGCGCTGACGGCGAAGAAACCCTCGGCCGGCCAACGTGCTTTGCTCGTCGATACCTGGCTCCTGAGCACGGCCGACGACCGGGCGGGGTTTGATCACCACAAGCAACTCGCGGCGAATCTGCGCGAGCTGCGGGACGGCCGGACGTGGTCCCTCATCACGCAGGCGGTCGCGGAGCCGCTCCCGGTGCGGGTGTTGCCGCGCGGCAACTGGCAGGACGAAACCGGCCCGGTGGTCTTGCCGGCAACGCCCTCGTTTCTCCCGGCGCGCCGCGAGAGCACGACGGAAAAACGCCTCACGCGGCTCGATCTGGCCCAATGGATCGTGTCGCCGGAGAACCCGATCACGGCCCGCGCGGTGATGAACCGCCTCTGGCTGCAATTCTTCGGCGTCGGTCTGAGCGCGGCGGTGGATGATCTCGGTTCGCAGGGTGAATTGCCCTCACACCCCGAGTTGCTCGATTGGTTGGCGAGCGAGTTTCGGGACAGCGGATGGGATATGAAGCACATGATTCGGCTGATCGTGACGAGCCGCACGTATCGCCAGGACAGCAACCTGCGCCCGGAGTTAAGGGATACCGATCCGGCCAACCGCCTGTTGGCGTCGCAGAATCCGCGCCGACTGGAAGCCGAGTTTGTGCGCGACAACGCGCTCTTCGTCGCGGGTGCGCTCAATCTGGCCGACATCGGCGGACCGAGCGTGAAGCCCTACCAGCCCGACGGCTACTACGACGCGCTCCAGTTTCCCGATCGCAAATACGTGGCCAGCACGGACGGGGAGCAATGGCGGCGCGGCGTCTACATGCACTGGCAGCGGACGTTTCTGCATCCGATGTTGGCGAACTTCGACGCGCCGTCGCGCGACGAATGCGCCGCGCTCCGGACCGTGAGCAACACGCCACAGCAGGCGCTGACGCTGCTGAACGATCCGACGTTTGTGGAAGCGGCGCGGTTGTTTGCGGCCCGCTTGCTCGGGGATCCGCAGGCGAAAACGGATGTGCAACACCTCCGGCGGGCTTATCAGCTGGCGCTGGCGCGGGAACCCAGTGCGGCGGAATTTTCTTCGCTCGCGAAATTCATCGCGACGCAACGCGCCACCTATCGCGCCAACCCGGCCGACGCCGAAAAACTCTTGAAGGTGGGCTTGGCCCCGCGCACCCCGGTCAAGCTCGATGCCGATGCGTTGGAGCTCGCGGCGTGGACGAACCTCTGCCGCGTCCTGCTCAACGCCCACGAAACCATCACGCGTTACTGAGCCGAAGAGCCACGAGCCGTGCACCATGCGACCGATTTTTCCGAAGGCAGGAGCCTGCTGGCAGGCGATGGTTGGGAGTGGCACGGACCTGCCCTTCCCGGTGGCGACTCTCATGGGCTGGAAATCCCCTGCCACGAAATCGCCCGCTGGCCGGCGCCTGCCTCAAGCCTGGGTTCGCCGCATCCTGAATATCATTTGAAACGACCGCCTGTCTCCCGATGAAAACCTTCGATCCCACGGCCCACGCGTTGAGCATCAACCGTCGCTCGTTTCTCACCCAGAGCGCCTACGGGCTCGGCGGGCTGGCGCTGGCGATGATGCAGAACCGCGCCCTGGCCGCCGCGGGCGGGCCGGCTCGACCGGCGCACTGGCACGGGGCGCTGAAGGCGGCGCATCTTCCGGTGAAGGCGAAACGCGTGATCTTTCTCTGCATGGCGGGCGGACCCTCGCAGTTTGAAACGTTTGATTGGAAGCCCGTGTTGAAGGACCTCCACGACCAGCCGTTTCCCGAGTCGTTCACCAAGGGGCAACAGCTCGCGCAATTGCAGGGTGCCGTGCTCAAGGCGCGCGGGTCGTTCACGGCGTTTAAGAAACACGGAAAGTCCGGCACCGAGGTGAGCGACCTGTTTCCGCACATCGCCGGCATCGCGGACGAACTCTGCGTCATCCGCTCGATGCAGACGGAGCAGATCAACCACGACACCGCCCACGCGTTCATGAACACGGGCTCGATCATCAAGGGCCGCCCCAGCATGGGCTCGTGGCTCACCTATGGCCTCGGGGCGGAGACGCAGGATTTGCCGGGCTTCATCGTGCTGACCTCCGCTGGAAAATACGGCCAACAACCCATCTCGGGGCGCCAGTGGAGCAGCGGCGTATTGCCGAGCCGTTTTCAGGGCATCCAGTTTCAGTCGCGCGGCGACGCCGTGCACTACATCGGCAATCCGGACGGCGTGTGCCAGAGCACGCAGCGGCAGGTCGTCGACGAGATCGCGCGGCTCAACGGGTTCCTCGGCGAGCAGCAGAACGACCCCGAAATCGCCACGCGCATCGCGCAATACGAGTTGGCGTTCAAGATGCAGACGAGCGTGCCGGATCTCGTGGATTTCAAGAATGAGCCGAAGGAAATGCTCGACCTCTACGGGGTGAAAGAGCCCGGTGACGGCAGCTTCGCCTCGAACTGTCTGCTCGCGCGTCGCCTCGCCGAGCGCGGGGTGCGCATGATCCAGCTCTACCACCGCGCCTGGGATCACCACGGCGATCTGGAGAATGGCATGAAGTCCGGCGCCCAGGCCGTCGACCAACCCACGGCCGCACTCATCAAAGATCTGAAGCAACGCGGCATGCTCGACGACACGCTGATCCTGTGGGGCGGCGAATTTGGCCGCACGCCGATGGGGCAGGGCACGGGGCGCGACCATCACATTTTGTCGTTCAGCGTGTTCATGGCCGGCGGCGGCGTGAAGCCCGGTATCACGTATGGTGCGACGGACGAACTCGGCTACCGCGCGGTGCAAAATGTGGTGAACGTGCACGATCTCCACGCCACGATGCTCGCGCTCTTGGGCATCGACCACCACCGGCTCTCGACCAAGTTCCAGGGGCTCGACGTCCGCCTCACGGGGGTCGCGGGCGAGGTGATTTCGGGGATTATGGCGTAGGTGATAGGTGAGTGGCGACTGAACCGCGCGAGTGCCGGCGCATTCGGAAGGTGGGCGGGCGCGTCCCTGTGCCCGCATGATGGCCGGAAGAGCCTGCC
>CAJAYO010000466.1 GCA_903948415.1 uncultured Opitutia bacterium
CCCGACGACCACAGCCGGTTCGACAACGCCTGCACGTTGGTCCGGTGCGGCATCTTCGAGGTCATGACCACGAAGGTGGGCAACTCTTCGTTCATCGCGCCGAGCCCGTAGGACAGCCACGAACCGATCGACGGTCTGCCGGGAAACATGTTGCCCGTCGTCAGCTGGAGGATCGCCGGCTCGTGGTTGATCGCATCGGTGTGGAGCGACTTGATCACGCACAGTTCGTCGGACACCCGCGCGGTGTAGGGAAATAGCTCCGACACAAACCGCCCCGCTTTTCCGTGCCGGGCAAACTTGTAAATGCTCGGCGCGATGGGAAACCGCGTCTGGCTTGCCGTCATGCCGGTGAGCGTCTGGCCCCCGCGCACCGACTCCGGCAGATCCTTGTCGAACATGTCGGCGAGCGCCGGCTTGTGGTCCCAGGTTTCGAACTGCGAGGGCGAGCCCGCCATAAAGAGGTAGATGGCGCGCTTCGCCTTCGGCGCGAAGTGCGGCACCATCGCGGGCGCGCCGGGAATCGGTGCGTTCGCCAGCAAATTCGGCGCGGAGCGACCGAGCAGCGTCGCGAGACCGGCCCAGCCGAGCGCCTTCACCCCCTGGCCGAGGAAATGGCGCCGCGTTTCCAGGCCGAGCCACTCGCGCTTCAGCCCGAGCGGCACATGTGGCAGATCCCACACGGTCGGGTGCTCCCCGCCATGGTCGGAGCAGAGGTGATGTTCGGAAGAGTGGGGATTCATGGTTTGAGGGGGGACGGACTTCAGTCCGCCCGGCTTCATTTGGTCAGAAATTCATCGAGGTTGAGAAACTGGCTCGCGACGAGGGTCCACTGCGCGAGCTCGCCCACGGGCAGCGTCGGATCGGCCGGCGATTCGCCGACCGCGAGAATCGCCTTTGCCTCGGCCTCCCCGGCGGCGAACTTCGCGCGGAACGTCTCCGCCGTCTTCGTGAGCACCCCGGTCTCCCGCGCATCCAGCCCGCGGGCGAGGGTCAGCCGGGCGAGATAGTCGAGGCGCGGCCCGGTTGGCCCCGCCGCCTTCATCGCCCGCTCCGCGAGCTTGCGCGCGGCCTCGACCCACTGCGGGTCGTTCATCGTGACGAACGCCTGCAACGGCGTGTTCGTGCGCGCCCGGCGCGAGCAGACGACTTCGCGCGACGTCGCATCGAAGGTCTCCATCGCCGCCGGCGCCGAGGCGCGTTTCCAAAACGTGTAGACGCTGCGCCGGTAGAGCCCGTCGCCCTGGTCGGGCACATACGTCCGCGTGTTCGACTCCGGCATCGCCACTTCCTCCCAGATGCCCGGGGCCTGATAGGGCCGGACCGACGGGCCGCCGATTTTTTCCACGAGCAGGCCGGCCGTCGCGAGCGCGCTGTCGCGCAACATTTCCGCATCCATCCGGAAGCGCGGGCCCCGCGAGAGCAGCTTGTTGCCCGCGTCTTTCGCCAGGCGGTCCGGCGTCGCCCCGGCCGTCTGGCGGTAAGTGGCCGACGTCACCACCAGCCGGTAAAATTGCTTCACGTCCCACCCGCTGTCGCGAAACTCCGCCGCCAGCCAGTCGAGCAACTCCGGATGCGTCGGACGGTCGCCCATGATGCCGAAATCGCCGGCACTCTCGACGATGCCGCGACCAAACACTTCCTGCCACATGCGATTGACCGTCACCCGCGTCATCAACGGCTGCGTGGGCGCGAGCAACCATTCCGCGAGCCCGCGGCGATTGCGCGGCGCGCCGGCCGGCAGGTCGCTCAGAAAATGCGGCACCGTGGGCTCGACGCGTTCAACCCGCGCGAAATAATCGCCGCGGTTCAACACATCGGCGAACGCCGGCGTCGGCTTCTCCTGTGCGATCAGGGTGGCCGCGCCGTCTTTCGTGAGGGCCTCGAACGCCTGGTCGTGCGCGGCAATCGCCGTCGCCACGGCCATCGTCTCGGCATCCTTTTCTCCGAGAAAAAACCGGTCGGCGACGACGAACTTCTCTTCGGTCGTCCACTTCATCGCGTCGGGCTGGCGCGCCACGATCTCGCTCGCGACATCTTCGTACGGCAGTCGGGCGACTTCATCGGCCGCGAGCGCGCGTTTGTAGAAACGAATATCCTGAAAGCGCGTTTCGCGCATCGGATTGTAGTCGTCGCGGCGCCCGAGGTGCATCGCGGCATCCGTGCGGATCGAATCCTTGGGTCCCAGCGCATCGAGTTTCACCTCGGTTTCGGCCAGTTTGCCGTTGAGGTAGATCTTCACGCCCGTCCCCTTGCGCGCCCCGTCATACGTCACAAACACGTGCACCCACTCGTCGCGCGTAAACTGGCCGAGCTTGGTGGCGATTTGGATCCCGCGCTTCGCCGGCGCCACCGGCGTGGCGCGCGGATTGGAGCCGGCCGCCCCCTTCTTCGCCTTTTTCCCGGGAGCCGCACCGGGCTCGGTCTTCGCCGCCTCGCCGACGGTCTCGGCGAGGGCCGGAGCCGTCTGGTCCGGTGCCAGCGTCACGATGATTTGCAGCGTATCATGGGCGATATCCCAACCCGCGCCGCCCCGGCGTTTCTCGTCGCCCATCCGGCCAAGGAGCGTGCCGTTGCCCGTGCCGGTGCGCACGCCGCCGCCCGGTTTCGCCCGCAACATCATCCAGCCGCCGGTGGAAAATTTGTCGCCGGCGTCGACGTCGCCGTGGTCGCCGAGGTTGATGCGCGACAGGATGTCCATGCGCATCGAGGGCCAGAACCACGTGTTTTCGCCCCAGACCAGCGGATTCGTGTCGGCCTTGAACTCCGCCACTTTCGGCCGGGCCACGGAATTTTTCAGCCTATCGCCCTTCCCTTCGTCGAGCCGGAGACGAAGCTCGAGCCCCGTCGCATCCACCGGTTTCGGTCGGTTGCCGGCGGCCAGCCAAGCGGCGGTGAGTTCGCGCGCCCGCACGCGGCGGGCCTCCCCTTTTTCCTGCAAAGCCGCCCGCTGCCCGAGCACGAATTCCGCCGCCGCCTTCATCTCCGGCTTCGGCAACCGCAGCACCGGGAGCGGCTCCGCGATATTGAGGTCCCAGGGTTTTTCGGCCGTGTTGCCGAGAAACGCCGCCAGTCCGTAGTGATCCTTCTGGGAAAACGGATCGAACTTGTGGTCGTGACACGCGGCGCAGCCCGTGGTCAGGCCGAGGAAAGTCGCGCCAAACGCCTCCACGCGGTCGCGGGTCTGGTTCACGTAGACTTCCTCGGTGATCGTGCCGCCTTCGTTGGTCGTGGGATTGCAGCGCACGAAACCGGTCGCCGCCAATTGGTCGAAGGTGCGCGCCGGCAACAAATCGCCGGCGAGTTGCTCCCGCACAAACGTGTCGAAGCGCTTGTTCCCATTGAAGGCGCCGATCACGTAGTCGCGATACGGCCAGATCGCCCGGTAGTTGTCGAAGTGGATGCCGTGCGTGTCCGCGTAGCGCACGTAGTCGAGCCAGTAACGCGCGCGGTGCTCCCCGTAGCGCGGACTCGCCAACAGCCGGTCGACCACCCGCTCGTAGGCATCGGGCGACCGGTCCGCGACAAAGGCCGCCACGTCCTCCGGCGCCGGCACGATGCCCGTGAGATCGAGCGTCACGCGGCGGATGAGCGTGCGGCGATCCGCCTCCGCCGACGGCGTGAGCCCATCCTTGGCGAGGCGCGCGACGACGAAGGCGTCGATCGGGTTGCGCACCGCTTTCGCCTGCGCCTGGGCCACCGCGGGCACGGCGGGACGCCGCGGCGGAATGAACGACCAGTGCTCCTCATAGGCCGCGCCCTCGGCGATCCACCGGCGCAGCGTGGCGATGTCCTCCGGCTTGAGGGTCTTGTGCCCCTCGGGGGGCGGCATGATTTTCTTTTCGTCTTTCGATTCGATGCGCTCAACCAGCGGACTTTCTTCCGGTTTGCCCGGGATGATCGCCGGATCGCCGTCCTTGCGCTTCGCCGTGGCAAACTCCCACCGATCCAGCCGGAGCTCGGCCTTGCGCGAGCTTCCGTCAATGCCATGGCAGGCGTAGCAGTTCTCCGCGAGAATGGGCTGGATGTGCGTGTTGAACGAAAGCTTGGCCGGAGCGGGCGAGGCCGCACGGCCGGCCGCGGTGGCCAGCACAAGCGCCGTGGCGCAGGGAAAAAGGAAACGACGCATCGGGGAAAAGATTAGGGCGAAACCAAGAAAACGAAGGCCCAGTGAACACCGGCGTCCGCGACTGGCAAGCCGGCGAATTTTTCGCCCACTCGGCTGCAGTCCGCGGCGGGCCGGGGCATCCCCTGCGCCCGGCGGCCGGCCTCAACCCAAGATCCCCTGAATCACCCCGCCGCCTTCCACCCCCGTGAGTTTCGCATCAAGCCCCTGAAACTTCACCGTGAACGCGTCGGGCCGGATCCCCAGCAGGTGCAGCATCGTCGCGTGCAGATCGTGGACCGTGCAGACGTTTTCCGTCGCGGCGTAACCGAGTTCGTCGGTCGCGCCGTAGACCCGGCCGCGCTGCACCCCGCCGCCCGCGACCCACAGCGACATCGCCTTGTTGTGGTGGTCGCGGCCCGCCGTCCCCTTGGTCTGCTGCGACATCGGGGTGCGGCCAAACTCGCCCGTCCACACGACGAGCGTGTCGTCCAACATCCCGCGCTGCTTGAGGTCCGCAATCAGCGCCGCCGACGCCCGGTCGGTCTCCTGCGCTTTCAACGGCATCTCTTCTTTCAGCTGACTGTGATGGTCCCAATCGCGGTGATACAGCTGGATAAAACGCACGCCGCGCTCGGCGAGCCGCCGCGCGAGCAGGCAATTCGCGGCAAACGATCCGTCGCCCGGCGTGCAACCATAGAGCTCCAGCGTGCGCGCATCCTCACCGCGCAGATCCGTCAGCTCCGGCACGCTCGCCTGCATCTGAAACGCCATCTCGTATTGCGCGATACGGGTCGCGATCTCGGGGTCGTGCACGCAGGCGTCGTGCTGCCGGTTCAGCGCGTTGATCGCCGCCACGTCGGCCCCCTGCTGCGCGCGCGAAACCCGGCCGGGGTTGGCGAGGTAGTGCACGGCGTCGCCGCGGCCGTGGAGCTGCACGCCCTGAAACCGGCTCGGCAAAAACCCGCTGCTCCACTGCCGCGTCGCGATCGGCTGCGGCGATCGCCCCGGCCCCGTGGACACCATCACGACGAAGCCGGGCAGGTTTTCCGCCTCGCTGCCGAGCCCGTAGTTCACCCACGCGCCCATGCTCGGCCGGCCCGCGATCTGCGAACCGGTGTTCATGAACATGTGCGCCGGATCGTGGTTGATCGCGTCCGTCGTCATCGAGCGGATCAGACAAATGTCGTCCACCACCGAGCCGATGTGCGGAAACAGCGAGCAGATCTCCGTCCGGTTTTTCCCGAACTTCGCGAACGGAAACTGCGGCGCGTGACACACCAGCCTTTGCCCCTGCAACTGCGCGAGCTGCTGGCCGCGCGTCAGGCTCTCCGGCATCGCCTCGCCGTGGAGCTCCGCGAGCTTCGGCTTGGGATCGAAGGTTTCGAACTGCGACGGTCCGCCCGCCATCGTCAGCCAGATCACCCGCTTCGCCCGCTGCGGCAGCGGCAACGGATGGACCACCCCCCGCGCGGCCGCCCCGAGCAGCGGCGGCGACGTTTTCCCCAGCAACGACGCCAGCGCGACCGCGCCGACGCCCTGGGACACCCGGCCAAGAAACGCGCGTCGGGTCTGGGCGGCTGTGGGGAGAAAGTTCATGGGTTGATGCGCGCGTCAGTCACGCGTGATGAATTCGTGGAGATTGAGCAGCACCCGCGCGACATGCGTCCACGCGGCCAGCTCGGCGCGATCGAGGCCGGCGGGCAGCGGCGAATCGCCCGTGGCCAGCAGCGCCGCCGCCGCCGCCGGGTCGGCGCGGTAGTGGCGGAGATGGCCGTCGAGCAGTCCCGTCGCCGTGCGCACCTCCTCCGCCCGCGGCGGACGTTGCAGCGCGCGCTGCCAGGCGAACGCGAGGCGCTGGGCCGTCGCGCCGCCGCCCTCGGCGAGGATCCGCGCCGCCAAGGCCCGCGCCGCCTCCACATAGGTCGGATCGTTGAGGAGCACGAGCGCCTGCTGCGGCAGGTTGGAGCGGCTGCGCTCGGCGACGCACTCCTCCCGGCTCGGCGCGTCGAACGCGAGCAGACTCGGGTGGAGAAACGTCCGTTGCCACCACACGTAGAGCCCGCGCCGATACTGCGCTTCGCCGCGATCCGCCGCGTAGTCGCGCGGCGGAAAATTCAGATTCTCCCAGTAGCCGTCCGGCTGGTAAGGTTTCACGCTCGGCCCGCCGAGCTGCGGCGACAGCAAGCCGGCGACCGCCAGCGCCGCATCGCGCACGCCCTCCGCCTCGAAACGCGGCCGGCTCTGGCGCGCGTGTTCGCGGTTTTCCGGATCGGCCGCGAGCTGCGCCGGCGTCGCCGTGGACACCTGCCGGTACGTCGCGCTCGTGACGATGGCGCGCACCATGTGTTTCACATCCCAACCGCGGTCCATGAACTCGCACGCCAGCCAATCGAGCAACGGACCGTTGGGCGGGAGTTCGCCTTGCGCACCGAGGTCGCCCGGCACCCGGCTCAGCGCCGTGCCGAAAAACTGCGTCCACAGCCGGTTCACGAACGCCCGCGCCGTGAGCGGATTCTCCCGCGACACGAGCCACTGGGCGAGATCCAGCCGCGTGAGCTCGCGACCGGCAACCTCCGGCCGGGGCAGATAGGCCGGCAGCGCGGGTTTCACGATCTCCCCGCTCTCGTCCATCCAGTTGCCCCGGGGCAGGACGCGCACCGTGCGCGGCACGGCGGCGGACTCGGTCACGAGACAATGCGGCAGTGCATCCGCGTAGGTTTTCTGCGCGCGCTCGGCCTCCGCGAGCGCATCGAGTTCGGCGCGCCCCACCGCGCTGACCTGCGCGCGAAAATGCGTTCTGACGACCTGCCGGTCCTTCGCCGTGCGCTTGGCCGCGGTTTTTTTCAGCGCCGCCGCCACCTCGCGCGGGAGATTCTCTCCGGTCGCGGCCGAACTCGTCGGCCCCTCGGCCTCCCAGGCTGCTTGGGCCGCGTCGATCTGCGCCGTGAGCGCGCCGACGGCCTTCCGCGCGACGGCCAC
>CAJAYO010000467.1 GCA_903948415.1 uncultured Opitutia bacterium
CACGTTTCTGCTCGGACGAAATCTGCTGGAGCGCGTCGGGCTCGACCTGTCGGCCGCCCGTTTGCCGGCCGGTTGGCAAAACCAGGGCCTCGGCGAACTCTTCGGCGGCATGGCCCTCGGCTCCGCCCTCGGCCAAGCCCTTCTTTGTCTCGCCGTCGGTGGCGTGATCAGCGGCCTCGTCCTCGGCGCCCTCCTCGATGCCGGCTACCTCCTCGGCGTCCGCTCCGGCCCCGGCACCTCCGGGCCGGAACGCCGGCCCGCTTCCAGCTCGACCGGCGGAAGCCGCCCGCCAGTTTAACCCGCCATGCCCGGCGCGCTCCGTCTCTCGTTCTTCCAACCGCTGCTTCCGCTGCTCGTGCCGCTGCTCGGCCTCTTCGGCTGCAGTGCCACGAAGGCGCCCGCGCCCAAGGCCACCCCCCCGTTCGTCACCCCGACGATTTCCGCCACCCCGCCGCCGGCCGCCGCACCTGCCTCCGCCCCCGGCCTCACCTTCCGGGCCGGCGAAAAACTCCCACCCGTCCTCCTCGGCATCGACGTCCTCGAAGCCGACGGTTTCGCCGCCGTGCGGGGCAAACGCCTCGGCCTCCTCACCCACCCCGCCGGCGTCAACCGCCGCGGCACGCCCACCACCGACGTCCTCCGCCGCGCCCCCGGCGTCAAACTCGTCGCCCTCTTCGCCGTCGAACACGGCATCAACGCCGAGTTCCCCGCCGGCAAAAATTACAACGACTACGTCGACAAACGCACCGGTCTCCCCGTCCGCTCCCTCTACGACGGCAAAACCCGCCGCCCCACCAAACCCCAACTCAAGGACCTCGACGCCCTCGTCATCGACCTCCAGGACATCGGCACCCGCAGCTACACCTTCATCAGCGCCCTCAAGGGCGCCATGGCCGCCTGCTTCGAACACGGCGTCGAAGTCATCGTCCTCGACCGCCCCAACCCCCTCAGCGGCCTCAAGGCCGACGGCCCCCCGATGGACGCCGACCTCATGAGCTACGTCGGCGCCTACCGCGTGCCCTACGTCCACGGCCTCACCATGGGCGAACTCGCCCGCATGACCAAGGACGCTCCGGAACCCACCGGCCGCCACTCCCTCACCGACGCCCAGCGCGCCAAGGGCAAACTCACCGTCATTCCGATGCGCGGCTGGACCCGCTCCATGCGCTGGACCGAAACCGGCCTCCCCTGGATCCCCACTTCGCCCCTCATCGTCGATTTCGAAGCCGTCAAAGGCTACCCCATGACCGGCCTCGGTTGCGAACTCGGCGGCTTCAAACACGGCGTCGGCTCCCAGTATCAGTTCCGCGGCCTCCTCCATCTCACGACGAAAATCGACCTCTACGAAAAGGAACTGCGCGCCCTCAATCTCCCCGGCATCGACTTCCGCCGGGTCAGCGCGCCCAACACCAAGACCGGCAAAGCCGGCACCGGCCTCTACATCGAAATCCGCGACTACGACGCCTGGCGCCCCACCGAACTCAACTTCCACCTCATGCGCCTCGCCTGCAAACTCGAGCCGCGCAACCCCTTCGCCTCGGCCGCGACGCCCCAGCGCAGTCTCTTCCTCCATCTCATGGGCTCGCGCGCCTTCTTCAACGACCTCGCCGCCAACGGCAAAAACACCGACATCGATCGCTGGCTCAAACAGTGGCGCGACCAGGCGAAGATCTACCAGCAGCAGAGCCAAAAATACTGGCTCTACCGCTGACCGTGCGGCGGCGTCCCCACCGCCGCCCGTGGGTCCATCCTTCGTCGCCCTCCTCCCGGCCCCGCCAACGCCCCCGCCGCGGCGAACACCGGCGAGCCGACGCCCCGCCCGCCCCCGCGCATTTAATAATTCGTTGCCGCCCCGACCTAATTATTAAATCTCCGCCCGTGCCCCGCCCCGCGAAAAAAGTTTCCCAAACCCAGCTCGCGAAGGAACTCGGCATCTCGCAGGCGCTGGTCTCTTTGGTCCTCAACGGCCGCCGCCAAGGCATCAGCCCCGACAGCTACGACCGCATCTGGGCCCACGCCGTCAAACGCGGCTACTCCCCGAAGGGCATGCACCTCGCCTCGTCCCCCGCCGCCCACCCCCGCCAGGTCGGCATCATCCTCCGCGCCCCCCTCCGCCTCAACACCCCCACGATGTATTTCGGCCACGTCCAACACGGCCTGCACGTCGCCCTCGAGGCCCGCGAATACACCGCCGTATTCCTCGGTGCCGAAGACCAGCTCGACGGGGACAAACTCCGCCGCTTCTTCCCCGCCGGCCACGCCTTCCAGGGCATCGTCCTCGTCGGCGAGGTCGCCCGCCCCTTCCTCGAAAAACTCCGCCGCTTCGACCTCCGCGTCGTCGCCATCTCCGCGCGCTACCCCGGCCACTGTCACTCCGTCCTCGGCAACGAACCCCAGGCCCTCGAGGCCCTCGTCACCCATCTCCACTCCCTCGGCCACCGCCGCTTCGGCTGGCTCGGCGGCAACGTCGGCCTCGGCCGCCACGAAGCCCGCCTCTCGGCCTTTCAATCCGCGCTCGCCCGCGTCGCGCTCACGCTCGATCCCCGCTACACCGTCAGCCTGAAGGAGGGCGACCGCGCCGAGGGGGCCGAAGCCGTCCTCACCGTCCTCCCCCACGCGCGTCGCAAGGATTTCCCCACCGCCTGGGTCTGCTACAACACCCTCATGGCCGCCGGCGCCACCCGCACCTTCGAACGCGCCGGCTTGCTCGTCCCCCGCGACGCGAGCGTCGCCAGCGCCGACCTCTCCCCCGTCGCCACCGAGAGCAAACCGAGCATCACCGCCGCCGGCTCCAACCCCGAAAAACTCGGCGAAGCCGCCGCCCGCCTCGTCCTGCAAAGCACCCCCGACGACGCCGGCAGCTTCACCGACCTCATGCTCCCCGCCCACCTCTTCGTCGGCGATACCACCGGCCGCGCCCCCAAGTAGGCCGCGGTCTCCGCCCCGCCGCTCCCCGCCGACCCGGTCGCCGCGCACCCCCGCGCCCGCCCGCACTTTCCCCTTGGCACTTCATAATTATTAAGCCTGATTCCGCCGCCGCCCGCTTTCGCCCCCGCCATGACCCCCTACGACTACGCCGTGCTCGTTTTCTACTTTGGCTACATGCTGGCGATCAGCTGGGTCTTCCGCCACTTCGTCACCAATGTCTCCGAGTATTTTCGCGGTGGCGGCAAAGCCCTCTGGTGGATGGTCGGCGGTTCCGCCTTTATGGTCGCCTTCAGCGCGTGGACCTTCACCGGCGCCGCGAGCAAAGCCTACAGCGACGGCTGGCCCATCATCGCCATTTATGTCGGCAATTCCCTCGGCTTTCTCCTCAACGCCCTCCACTTCGCCCCGCGCTTCCGCCAGCTCCGCGTCGTCACGAGTATCCAGGCCATCCGCACCCGCTTCGGCGCGGCGAGCGAGCAAGTCTTCACGTGGCTCCAACTCCCGCTCGGCCTCCTCCAGGCCGGCATCTGGCTCAACGCCCTCGGCGTCTTCTTCGCCGCCGTCTTCGAAATCGATATCAGCCTGACCATCCTCTGCACCGGCCTGGTCGTCCTCTTCATGGCCCTCATCGGCGGCAGCTGGGCCGTGCTCGCCAGCGATTTCATCCAGGTCCTCATCCTCATGCCGGTCTGCCTCGCCGTCACGGTCCTCGCCCTCATGAAGGTCGGCGGCCTCGACGGCTTTCTCGCGCAGCTGCCCGCCACCCACCTCGACCTCGGGCAGGTCTTCTCCAAGGAATTCCTCGGCCTGTGGTGCCTCGCCATGCTCCTCAAACAGATCGTCTCCACCAACAACCTCAACGACGCCAACCGCTACCTCTGCGTCAAAGACAGCCGCCACGCCCGCTGGGCCGGCTTCCTCGGCGCCGGCCTGTTCCTCGTCGGCATCGTCATCTGGTTCATCCCGCCGATGGTCGCCCGCATCGTTTATCCCGACCTCCACGCCGTCTTCCCCTTGCTCAAGAACCCCGAGGAAGCCGCCTTCATCGCCATCGCCCGCGACGTCATGCCCGTCGGGATGATGGGCCTCCTCGTCAGCGGCATTTTCGCCGCCACGATGTCGTCGATGGACGCCGGCCTGAACAAGAACGCCGGCTATTTCATCAAGAATTTTTACCAGCCCATCCTCCAACCCCACGCCCCCGACGCCCATCTGCTGCGCGCCGGCAAATTCGCCACCGCCTGCCTCGGCACCGGCGTGATTCTGGTCGGCCTCGAACTCAGCGAACTCCGCGGCATGAGTCTTTTCACCATGACGCAACGCCTCGGCATTTTGATCGGCACCCCCATTCTCGTGCCCCTGGTCCTCGGCCTGCTCGTCCGGCGCACCCCGCCCTGGTCCGCCTGGAGCACCGTGCTGGTCGGCTTCTTCTGCTCGCTCAGCATCAGCCGCTTTCTCACCCCCGAGTGGGCCGCGCGCGTCTTCGGCTACGCCGGCGTGCTCGACCCCACGGTCCGCGAATACTGGCGCCAATCCATCGAGCTCTTCGGCAACATCGCCGTCGGCTCCCTCTGGTTCCTCGGCACCGTCTGTTTCTGGAACGGCTCCACTCCCGAACACAAAGCCAACGTCGCCGAATTTTTCACGCGCTTCAACCGGCCCGTCGACTTCGCCAAAGAAGAAGGCGCGGGCAACGACGCCCGCCAACAATCCGCCGTCGCCTGGCTCTGCCTCGCCTACGGCGCGTTCGTTTCCCTGCTCGCCCTCATCCCCAATCCGCTCGTCGGCCGGCTTGCCTTCCTCGGCTGCGGCGGCCTCGTCAGCGTCATCGGCGCCCTGCTGCTGTTCAGCTCGCGCTCGTCGCCCACCCGCCCGTCCGCCGCCTGATCGTCCGCCATGGCTCCTCCCCGAACCTTCCTGCGTCTCCCCCCCAACCGCGTCTGGCGCACCTACCTCGGCGGCCGCACCCTCGACCAACTCGCCGCCTCCCCGGCCCCCGCCGACACCCATTTCCCCGAGGACTGGATCGCCTCCACCACCCGCGCGATCAATCCCCCCGACGCCACCCGCCACGCCTCTTCCGGCTCTCAACTCTCAGCTCTCCGCTCTCAGCTTTTGCTCCCCGAAGGCCTCTCCCCCGTCCTCTGCGGCGACGATCCG
>CAJAYO010000468.1 GCA_903948415.1 uncultured Opitutia bacterium
CTCCACCTTGGAAAGATACGGCGGAAACCGCCGCTCCGTGGGTTCAGTAGGCGCCTTTGATGGCGAAGGTCCAGGAGACGCCGACGGTTTCGCTGCGGGTGATCGCGGTCGGGCCGGTGACGAATTTCTGCATGTTGATATAGGGCGTATCGAGGAGGTTGCGGGCGCTGAGGGCGAGGCTGTAGGTGTTGTTCAAACGCCAGCCGGCGCCCGCATCGAGGTTGGTGCGGTGGCGGCGGTAGGTGGTGCCGGCGAGGTTGGTGTTCACGTCGTCGGACCAATTCCAGTTTCCGTAAACGTTCAGCTTGTTGAGCGTGTAGTTGATTCCGCCGGACGCGAGGTGGGGCGTGAGGTTGGCGCGCGTCACCTCGGCGTAGAGGCGCGTGTAGCTGCCGCGGATGGAGAGGCGTTTGAAGAGCTGGCCGAGAAAAGAGAGGCTTTGGTTATACTCGATTTCCATACTGCGGATCTTGATGCGTTCGTTGCCGTTGTCGGTGGTGACGAACTCGTAACCCTGCAGTTCGTCGTCGCCGGTGTAGCCGAATTCCGCGGCGGTGAGGCGGTCGGTGATGAAGAGGTTTTTCACGCTGCGCTCGGTGAACGTCGCGGCGAGCTGGCCGACGGGTTCGAAGTAGTAGGCGAGGCGGGCGGCGTAGTTGTCGGAGAGCTCCGGCTTCAGACGCGGGTTGGGCGTGTTGACCGTGAGGGCGGTGTCGTTGATGATCCAGACGCCGGCGAGATTCACGTAGGAAGGGCGGCGGATGGTGGAGCTGTAGCCGAGGTGGAGGTCGAGGTTGCGAATGAGGCTGTATTTCAGCGAGGCGCTCGGGAAGAGGTTATCGTAGTCGCCGGTGCGTTTGACGCGGGGCTGCGAGAGGAACTGGTAGTCGATGCCAGGAATGGTCGTGGCGACGCCGGCGGGGGTGAGCGTGTAGCCGGCGGCGCGGACTTCGGCGGGGGTGCGGGTATCGGCTTCGCTGGCTTCGGTGGCGGTCTTTTCCCAGCGCAGACCGGCGCGGAAGGTGGCGCCTTTGAATTTGCCGGTGCCCATCAGGTAGCCGGCGTCGATCTGCTCGTAGTAACGGCGGCGACGGGCGACGTAGGATTGGTAGTAGTTGTCGGCGTTGGTGCCCCAGCTTTGGCGGAAGGCGGCGCGGTCGTTGTTGTAGAGATCGCCGAGGGCGCGGAGATCGGGCATGAAGACCGTGGCGCCGGAGAGCGACGTGGTGCTGCCGTCGATCATGCCGAGCGAATAATTCCACGGGGAACGGTAGGCATCCCAGGCGCCGCGGGTGGGGACGACGCCGCCGGGGGCGTAGTCGTAGCGTTTGGCGAGCTGGTCGTCTTCGAATTTCTGGATCTGCTGACGCGTTTTCAGACCGCTCTTCCAAATCACGGGGAGCCATTGGGTGGTCTTGAGCGTGGCGATGATTTCACCGCTGTACTGGACCGTGCGGCCGAAGCGGCCGTCGTTGGCGGTGAACGTGGGGTTGGTGTAACTGGCGCCGCGGGCGATGTCGGGGCCGGCGACTTGGGTGAACTGCCAATCGCTCGACATGAGCGAGGAGCGTTCGGCGCGGTAGGTGATGCCGTTGGCGACCGGGGAGTTGGTGTCGCGGATCGACTGGTGGCGGCCCATCGGGTCATACCAGCTCGTGGAGTCGGAGTAGGCGCCCTTGGCCTCGAGTTCGAAATTGCCGCGTTTGAATTCGGCGCGCGGGATGAGGGTGAAGGTCTCGCCCATCTTGGAGACCGCGACGGGATTGACGGTGACGGTGCCGCTCGCGGCGGAGGTGAAACTGAGGAGCGGATCGGTACCGACCACCTGGCTGCGGGCGCCGGTGCTGGAGTTGAAGATGACGGTGCGTTGGGGGGTCCAGAGGTCGGCGTAGTTGTAGACAATGCCGAGGCCGAAGTTGAGTTCGCGGTTGAACTTGAAATCGGCGGTGAGCGTGGTGGCGAAGCGCTTGTTGAAACGCGGGGC
>CAJAYO010000469.1 GCA_903948415.1 uncultured Opitutia bacterium
GTGGCCGTCGAACTTCATAAACGGGAGCTCGACGGGAGCGGAGCCGGTGGCGATGACGATGTGTTTGGCGGTGAGCTGTTGCGGGGCGGGGGCGGCGGACGGAGCGCCCGCAAGCGGGCGGCCTACGGGGGAGACGGACGGAGCGCCCGCGAGCGGGGGGCCTTCGGGGGAGACGGAGATCGTGGTGGGGGAGACGAAGCTCGCGGCGCCGGTGATGACGGTGATTTTGCGGGCTTTCGCGAGCTGGGCGACGCCGCCGACGAGCTTGGTGACGACGGCGTCCTTCTTTTTGAGGAGCGTGGCGAGGTCGAGTTCGACGGAGCCGAGTTTGACGCCGTGTTCGGCGGCGTGTTTCTGGGCGAAGACGAAGTGCTCGGAGGAGGCGAGGAGGGCCTTGCTCGGGATGCAGCCGACGTTGAGGCAAGTGCCGCCGAGGGTGGGGCGTTTTTCGACGAGGGCGACCGAGAGGCCGAGCTGCGCGGCGCGGAAGGCGCAGACGTAGCCGCCGGGGCCGGCGCCGATGACGATGAGGTCGAAGGAGGTGGGAGAGGTGGAAGACATTTTATTTGGCCACAGAAGGCACGGAGCGCTGATCCGGAGGACACCGAGAGAAAACAAAGTTCAGGGATTTCTCCGTGAACTCTGTGCCCGGGCTCGGTGTTCTCCGTGACTTGGATTGAAAGACCGTTCAGACGCCGAGGATGAGGCGGGTGGGGTCTTCGATCGCCTGTTTCACTTTGACGAGGAAGGTGACGGCCTGTTTGCCGTCGACGAGGCGGTGGTCGTAACTGAGCGCCAGATACATCATCGGGCGGATGACGACCTGGCCGTCGATGGCGACGGGGCGGTCGTTGATGGCGTGCATGCCGAGGATGGCGCTCTGGGGCGGGTTGATGATCGGCGTGGAGAGGAGGGAGCCGAAGGTGCCGCCGTTGGTGATGGTGAAGACGCCGCCCTCGAGGTCGGCGAGGGTGATTTTGCTTTCGCGGGCGCGTTTGGCGGCGTCGGCGATCTTGATTTCGACGGCGGCCATGCCGAGGGAGTCGCAGTCCTTGATGACGGGAACCAGGAGGCCCTTGTCGGTGGAGACGGCGACGCCGATGTCGTAGTAGTGGTTTTCGACGATGGAATCACCGTCGATCTGGGCATTGACGCCGGGGACCTCCTTGAGGGCGTGGACGACGGCTTTGACGAAGAAGGACATGAAGCCGAGCTTCACGCCGTTTTTCTTGACGAAGTCGTCCTGGTATTTGGCGCGGAGGGCCATGACGCCGGACATGTCGACCTCGTTGAAGGTGGTGAGCATGGCGGCCTCGTGCTGGGCGGCGACGAGGCGCTGGGCGATCTTGGCGCGCAGCGGGGTCATCTTGCGGCGCGTTTGGCGGGTGCCCGGGGCGGCGGGCGCAGGGGCGACGACGGGGGCGGCGGGCCGAGCCGCCACCGGGGCGGCGACAGCAGCGGGCAGGGCGGGGGTGGTTTTTTCGGCGGCGGCGAGCATATCCCCTTTCGTGACCCGGCCGGCTTTGCCGGTGCCGACGACGGTCGCGGGATCGATGCCGGTGTCGGCGGCGAGGCGGCGGACGGCAGGCGAGGCGTCCGTCGTTTTGGCGGCGGCGGCGGCAGGAGCGCCCGCAAGCGGGCTGGCTACGGAAGAGGCGGTGGCGGCGGAGTCGATGGTGGCGACGATCTGGCCGATTTTCACTTCGTCACCGGCGGCGACCTGGAGGGCGATCCGGCCGGCGGACTCGGCGGTGCCTTCGCTCGTGATTTTGTCGGTCTCGAGCTCGAAGAGGGGTTGGTCTTTTTTGACGACGTCGCCGTCTTTGACGTGCCATTTGGCGAGGATGCCGGAGGCGATGGATTCGCCCATGGGCGGGATTTTGACTTCGAGGAGGGACATGGTGGAGGCGGGTGAACGTGAGACTGAGAGTGAAAGGGAAAGGGAGCGTGAAGCGGAGGCGGCGATCAGAGGGTGAAGGCGTCCTGGAGGAGCGCGGCGTGTTCGAAGCGGTGGAGGGCGAGGGCGCCGACGGCGGGGGAGGCGGCGGCATCGCGTCCGGCGTAGAGCGGGAGGAAGCCGAGGATTTCGGAGAGCAGCGGGGCGATGTAGCTCCACGCGCCCATGTTCTGCGACTCTTCCTGGCACCAGATGACACGCGCGCCGGCGTAGTGGTCGGCGAGTTTGGCGATGGCGTTTTTGTGCAGCGGGTAAAGCTGCTCAAGGCGCACGATGGCGGTGTCGGTGATTTTGTGCTTGGTGCGGTAGTCGCAGAGGTCGTAGTAGACCTTTCCGGAGCAGACGATGAGGCGCTGGGCCTTGGTCGGCTCGGCGGTACCCGCGGCGGCGGTGGCGAAGAGCGGGTCGTCGATGACCTCCTGGAAGGCGCCGGTGGTGAACTCGGCGAGGGGCGAGACGGCGGCGGGGTGACGGAGGAGGGACTTCGGGGACATCACGATGAGCGGCTTCTGCACGTCGCGCAGCACCTGGCGGCGGAGGGCGTGGAAGAAATTGGCGGGCGTCGTGATGTTGGCGACCTGGATGTTGTCCTCGGCGCAGAGCTGGAGGAAGCGTTCGAGGCGGGCGGAGGAGTGCTCGGGGCCCTGGCCCTCGTAGCCGTGGGGCAAGAGGAGGACGAGGCCGCTGGTGCGGTGCCATTTGGATTCGCCGGCGGCGAGGAACTGGTCGATGACGACCTGGGCGCCGTTGGCGAAGTCGCCGAACTGGGCCTCCCAGATGCAGAGCATGTTGGGGTAATCGAGCGAGTAGCCGTAGTCGAAGCCGAGGACGGCGGCTTCGGAGAGGAGGGAGTTGTAGACGCAGAAGCGGGCCTGGTCCGGGGCGAGGTTCTTCAGCGGCGCGTAGGTGGCGTTGGTCTCCATGTCGTGGAGCACGGCGTGGCGGTGGCTGAAGGTGCCGCGTTCGCAGTCCTGGCCGCTGAGGCGGATGGGTTTGTTTTGGAGGACGAGGGAGCCGAAGGCGAGGGCTTCGGCGAAACCCCAGTCGATGGGGCCGCCCTCCTGGTGGGCGGTGACGCGGGCGTCGAGGAAGCGCTTGATCTTCGGGTTGGGCTTGAAGCCCGGAGGGAGGGTGGCGAGACCGCGCACGACGCGGTCGATCAGCTCGGAGGAAACGCCGGTGGCGACTTTCTTGAAATGGAAATCCGGCTGGAAGACGGCGGTGGAGCCGGCGAATTTCTTGGTTTCGGCGGCGGCGGCGCGTTTGGCGGATTTGGTGGATTCGGAGGCTTTGGCCTTCTCGAGATTTTTTTCGAGGGCCTCGCTGTATTCGGCCTTGATGGCGTCGGCCTGGGGCTCGGTGATGGAGCCCTCGGCGACGAGTTTGCGCGTGAGGACGGCGGAGACCTGCGGGTGGGTGGCGATGAGTTTGTAGAGCAGCGGCTGGGTGAAGGCGGGCTCGTCGGTCTCGTTGTGACCGTGTTTGCGGTAGCAATACATGTCGATGACGACGTCGCGGGCCCATTTGGCGCGGAATTCGAGGGCGAGCTGGGCGACCATGCAGACGGCCTCGGGGTCGTCGCCGTTGACGTGGAAAATGGGGGCCTCGATCATCTTGGCGACGTCGGTGCAGTAGCGGGTGGAGCGCGAGTCGTGCGGCTCGGTGGTGAAGCCGATCTGGTTGTTGATGACGAAGTGGAGGGTGCCGCCGGTGCGGTAGCCGGGGAGTTGGGAGAACTGGAGGGTCTCGGCGACGACGCCCTGGCCGGCGAAGGCGGCGTCGCCGTGGATGAGGAGGGGCAGGACGCGGTTGCGGTCCTCGGTGGCGCCGCGCATGCGCTGGCGGGCGCGGGCCTTGCCCTCGACGACGGGGTTGACGATTTCGAGGTGGGACGGGTTGGCGGCGAGGCGGACTTCGACGGGTTGGCCGGCGGCGGTGTCGAGGACGGCCTCGTAGCCGAGGTGGTATTTCACGTCGCCGTCGCCGCCGACGGTTTCGGGGATGTAGTTTTCGGAAAACTGTTCGAAGAGGACGTCGAAGTTTTTCCGCATGACGCTGGTGAGGATGTGGAGGCGGCCGCGGTGGGCCATGCCCATGACGACCTCGTCGACGCCGACGTGCGGGCA
>CAJAYO010000470.1 GCA_903948415.1 uncultured Opitutia bacterium
CCAGTCGCTGCAGTGCGCACGTTGCCACGATCACAAGTTCGATCCCGTGCCGACGCGCGATTACTATGCGATCCAGGCGACGTTTGCGACGACGCAGCTCGCGGAACGCCCGGCCGCGTTTCTCCCCGAGGAAAACACCGCCGGTTTCGACGAAAAAAAATATCTCGAACCGCGCCGCGAAGCCTACCTCGCGACGCTGCGCCGCCTCGATGCCCAACTGCTCGTCTCGGCCGAAAAATGGTTTCGCGAAAAAGGCCTCGATCCCGCGAAGTGGAACGCCGCGGTCGCAGCGGCGCGCACCCAGGAGCGCAGCGGCAAGCGCCGGGAATTCGAGGGCATCTTCAACGTCGCCCGCACCGCCCTCACCCGCCAAAAAGTGCCCGAGGACCAGTTTCCCCCGAAGCTCGTCGGCTTCAGCCCCGAAGACTACGGCAACGAACGCGTCGCCCGCAAAGGTCTCGAACGCCTCAAATGGGAACTCGACCGCTACGAACCCGTCGCGCTCGCCGTCTACAACGGACGCACCCCGGAGCTGAAGTCCGTCTCCAATCCCTTGCGCATACCCGCCGGGCGCATGACCGAGGGCGAACTCGAACAGACGTGCATCCTCACCTACGGCGACCCTTTTGCCCTCGGCGAGAAGGTGACGCCCGGCGTGCTCAGCGCCATTGGCGTCCCCCCGAAAACTCCCGTGCCCGACTCGATCGAAGGCCGGCGCACCGCGTTTGCCGAGTGGGTCGCCGCCGCCGCCAATCCCCTCACCACCCGCGCCATCGTGAATCGCGCGTGGCTCTGGCACTTTGGCCAACCGCTCGCGGGCAATCCCAACAACTTCGGCAGCACCGGCAAAAAGCCCACCCATCCCGAACTCCTCGACTGGCTCGCCGCCACTTTCGTCGAACAGGGCTGGTCGTTCAAAGCGCTCCACCGCGTGATCATGACGAGCGAGGCCTACCGGCGCAGCTCCACTCACCCGGACCGCAAACGCCTCGCCGAAAAGGATCCCGCCGGCACGAGCTACGCCGCCTTTGCGCCGCGCCGCCTGTCGGCCGAGGAACTGCGTGACGCGATGCTCACCGCCACGGGCGAACTTAACCGCACGCTCGGCGGCATCCCGAATCGCCCCGAGATGAACCTCGAGGCCGCGCTCCAACCGCGCCAGGTCATGGGCACCTTTGCCTCCGCGTGGATCCCGAATCCGCTCCCGGCGCAGCGCCACCGGCGCAGCCTCTACGCGCTGAAAATCCGCGGCCTCCCCGACCCCGCGATGGAGGTCTTCAACCAGCCCACGCCCGATTTTTCCTGCGAACGCCGCGATGCCTCCACCGTCACGCCGCAGGTCTTCAGTCTCTTCAACGGCGCCGCGAGCCACGCCCGTGCTCTCGCGCTCGCCGCCCGCGCCGTGAAGGAAACCTCGTCGGATGCCGCCGCCATCGCCCGCTGCTTTGCCCTCGCCTACGCGCGCGCGCCCGGTGCCGCCGAACTCGCCGCCTGTCTCGCCCACTGGAAAGGCATCACCGCCCTCATCGCCTCCGACACTCCCTCCTCAGCCGCGCCGCCGCGCGAAGTCCGCCGCGAAGCCGTCGAGGAAAACACCGGCGAAAAATTCGTCTTCACCGAGACCCTCCACGCCAACGCCGACTTCGTCCCCGACCTCCAACCGGCCGACGTCCCGGTCCGCACCCGCGCCCTCGCCGACGTCTGCCTCGCCCTCTTCAACACCAACGA
>CAJAYO010000471.1 GCA_903948415.1 uncultured Opitutia bacterium
ATGCAGGGAATTGAGGCGCGTGTAGGACGCGAAGGGGGTGAGGGTCAGGCTGCGCACCGGGCGCCAGTCCACGCGCAAGCTGAGCGGGATGCGTTCACGGCGAGAATAGGACTGGTGCAGCAGGGCCGAAGTCATCGCGGGATTATGGATGCTGGGCTGACCTGCCACGGGGTTGGCCGTGGTGGCGGCGTTGCCGAGATTGTAGCCGGGGACGGCGTAGTGCCACGGCATCATCACATCGCTGTAGCCGGCGGCGAACGTGTAGCCGAGATTCTTGCTGAGCGGGTCCACGATGCTGAAATCGAAACTCGGGCGAACTTTGCGGGTGTTTTCGTCGCCCGGGCCGCCGGTCTTGTTGAACGTGAGGTCGTAGCTGTTTGTGTTGATCGAGCCCTTCACGCTGATTTCGCGCCGGGCGTATTCGAACGCGGTGCGCCGGACCATGTTGATCGAGCCGCCCATGGCGTTGGCGCTGTCGGAGGGCAGCGGGACCTTGCGCACCTCGATGCGGGCGATGCCGACGGTGCTCGATTGGGTGAGACGCGGGGCGCGGGTGTTTTCGCGTTCGTCGGCGAACACGGAGGCCTCGCCGAGGCCGTCGGAGGTGATCTCGGTTTTGTCCGAGGAGAGGCCGCGCACGGTGAGGCGAATGATATCGCTGCCCTGATACTCGATGCCGACCCCGGGGAGGTACTTCACGAATTCGCCGATGTTGTTTTGCGCGATTTCACCGAGTTCGTCGACCGAGGTGACGTTTTTCAGATTGCGGGAGAAACGCTGCTCGTTGGCCGCGATCGATTCCGCGTCGGTCTCGCGGGCGGCGCTGACGCGAAATTCGTCGAGCTTCACCGCCGAGCCATCCGTCGTTGCGAGGGACACGTCGAGTTCGGTGCGCTGGCCGGAAACGAGCAGCACGGTCGCCTCCTTGGCCGGGAAATTGGTAAAGGAGACCAGGAGGGTCGCGGGGCCGGGGGGCAGACCCTCGAAGACGAAGACGCCGGCGGAATCCGTGAAGGTTTGGCGCGCGGTGCCTTTGACGACGACGCGGGCGTTATTGACGAAGCGCGCCGTGGCTTGATTGAGCACGCGGCCGGTGAGGCTTGCCGGGGCGAGGGCAGCGCTGCTCGCCGGGGGCGGGAGCGGGGCGAGTTGCGCGAAGGCGGCGGTGGAGAGGGCGAGCGCGGACAAGACGGTCGCGAGGGGGCGTTTCATGGGGTAGGAAAGGGGGTGGGGAAGGGGGAACTTTGCGGGGACCAAGGGAGCTCAGGCGAGCATTTCGCGGATGACGTGGCCTTCGACGTTGGTGAGCCTGCGCTGGACGCCATTGTGTTCGAAGGTGAGGCGCTCGTGGTCAAGCCCGAGCAGGTGCAGGATGGTGGCGTTAAAATCGTAGAGCGGGTGGATGTCCTGGACGGCGCGCTGACCGAGATCGTCGGTCGCGCCGTGGCTCACGCCCGGCTTGACCCCGGCGCCGGTCATCCAGCAGGTGAAGCCGTCCGGGTTGTGATCGCGGCCCTTCGAGCCCTTTTGGAAAAACGGCATGCGGCCGAACTCCGTGCACCACACCACAAGGGTCTCGTCCAGCAGCCCGCGCTGGCGGAGATCGCGGATGAGCGCGGCGGCGGGCTGGTCGAGAATCTGCGCGTGGATGTCGTATTGTTCCTTCAGCGCGTTGTGGCCGTCCCAGTTCAGTTTGCCGCCGCTGGCATACGCCCCGTTGAAGAGCTGGACGAAGCGCACGCCCTTCTCGATGAGCCGGCGCGCGAGGATGCAGTTCTTCGCGAAGGCGGCTTTGTCCGGGTTCAACGGATCGTCGGCGCCATACATTTTCAGGACATGGGCGGGCTCGGTGGAAAGATCGCCGATGGCGGGCACGCTGAGTTGCATCCGGGCGGCGAGCTCGTAGCTGGCGATGCGGGCGGCGAGTTTGCCGTCGCCGGGGTTGGCGGCGAGATGACGTTCGTTCATCTTCCCGAGGAGCGCGCGCGCCGCGCGATCCGCCTCGGCCGGAATTCCCTGGGCGGCGAGATGGCGCACCGGGTCCTTTGAACTCAAGGTCGTGCCCTGGAACGTCGCCGGGAGAAAGCCGGGGCCCCAGTTGTTGGAGCCGTTTTGGGGCACGCCGCGGGGGTCGGGGAGCGAGACATAGGCGGGCAGATCCTGGTTCTCGCTGCCGAGCGCGTAGGTCACCCACGAGCCAAGGGAGGGGAAGCCGTCCAGCACGAAGCCGGTCGAGAGAAAATTCTCCGCCGGGCCGTGGGTGTTCGACTTGCTCGTGAGCGAATGCACGAAGGCAAAGTCGTCGGTCAGTTCCGCGAGATGCGGGATCAGGTCGCTGACCATTTTTCCCGAACGGCCGCGGGGGCGAAACGCATACTGGGGTCGGGCGAGATCCCCCGCGGGACCTTGAAAGGTTACGGCCGGTCCGCCCGGCAACGGCTGGCCGTCCCATTTGATCAGCTCCGGCTTGTAGTCCCAGGTTTCCAGTTGGCTGACGGCGCCGGCGCAGAAAATCACGACGACGTTCTTGGCCTTGGCGGGGAAATGGGGCGGCCGCGGGGCGTAGGGCCTGGCCAGGTTGATCGCCGGCGAAGCGAGCAGGCCATCGCGCCCCAGCATGCTGGCGAGGGCGATCGAGCCGAGCGCGGTCGCGGAGTTCGAGAGGAACTGGCGGCGGTCGAGCAGCGGGTGAGGCGAGAAGCGATTCATGGCAAAAAGAGGAATTCGTTGCTGTTGAAAAGCGCGCGGCCGAGCGGCGCGAGACCGTGCGCGCGGACGATGGGCTCTGCCTCGCGAAGCTCATCGGCGGTGGGGGGCCGCGAGAACGCGAGTTCGTAGGCGCGCACGATCTGGCGCGAGGGATCGGCGCCGACCTCCTGGTGGAGGCGCGCGGCCAACGCTGCGGCGGTCTCGAGGGTGAAGCGGCTGTTGAAGAGGTTCAGCGCCTGAATCGGCGTGGTCGATTCGCGCCGGCGCGCGGTGCTCTGCCCGGCGTCGGGGCAGTCGAAGGCGCCGAACACCGCCTCGGTTTCGCGGCGCACCTTGTGCGCGTAGATCATGCGGCGCTGGTTCGCGGGCGTGAGCGTCTCCACAGGTTTGAAGCCGGACAGGCCGCCGCGCTTGTCGAACAAATCGAAGCCGCGGCCGAACATCCGGAGGTCGAGCCGGCCGCTCACGGCGAGCATCGCGTCGCGCAGGCTCTCCGCCTCGATGCGCCGCGGAGGGAAACGCCACAGCAGGCGCGCCTCGGCATCCTGCGCCGCGGCGGCGGGATCGGCGATCGCCGACGCTTGCCGGTAGGTATCGCTGAGGACGATCAACCGGTGCAGTTGCTTCACGCTCCAGCCGCCGCGGATGAACTCGGTGGCGAGCCAGTCGAGCAAGGCGGGGTGGGTCGGTTTGGCCCCGCTGTTTCCGAAATCGCTCGGCGTCTCGACCAGCCCCGCGCCGAAATGGCCCTGCCAGACGCGGTTCACCATCACGCGCGCCGGCAGGGGATTCTCCGGCCGGGTGATCCAGTCGGCGAGCGCACGGCGCCGGTCCTGCTCGGGTGTTTCGGGAGCGAGCCGCAGATCGCCCAGCGCGACGGGCACGGCGGGCGCGACGGTCTCTTTGGGCTGCTCGGGATCGCCGCGCGCGAGCAGGCGAATCTCGTCGGGTGCGCGAAACTTGCCGGCGAAGGCCAGCTGGCCGGACTCGGTGGCCTTGATTTTCGCCTCGAGCGCGGCCTTTTCGCGGAGGAGGCGGTTCGCCGTCTCGGTGTCCTCGGGGGTGAGGCCGGCCACGGTGAAACCCGGTCCGCGTCCCTCGCCGGCCACGTGCGGACGCCGGTCGGTGGAGTCGGCGACGACCCGCCACGCTGCGCCGGTCGCGACTTCGATGCGATATTCGATCGGCAGGCGGTCGACGAGCTTGCCCTCGCGATCGCGGCTCCAGAGCACGCGCACGATCTCGTGCTCCGCGGGAAACTCCAGCTCGACCCAGCCGCGGCCGGACTCGTCGCCGAGCCAGCTGCGCTCGTTGCCGTGGAGGCCGTCGTTGACGAAATCCGGCTCGTGGCGATCGGCCACGATCGTGTTGCCGGAGGTCGCGACCGTGGTGCCGAGGCGCGCGAGTGCGACGTTGCGGCCAGCGGTGTCGAACACCTCGAGTTCGTCGAGACAGGGCTCGAGGCTGTTGGTGGCGAGGACGGTAAACCGCAGGCGCTTTGCGCGCACGGGCGCGAAGCGATCGGTGTTGATGGGGCCGGCGCCGACGGTGGGGCGCAGCGGCGCGACCTCGGCGACGACGGCCATCCGATCCGGTGCGAGCCCCGCCTCCAGGGTGAACGCGGTCGCGAGCCGATCCGTGTAGCGGCCTGTGCGGTCGCGGCTCCAGACGACCTGGGCGAGGCGCGCGGGCTCGGGCAGCTCGAACAGCACCCAGCCGCGGCCCTTGGTGGCGGACATCCAGCTGCGCGCGTCGCCGAACCGCCCGTCGTGAATGAACGGGAGCGTGTGCGCCGCGGAATTTTTGCTGCCGGAGGCGGTGACCTTCGTGCCGTGCGCGGCGAGCGCGACGTTGCGCGGCGCCGGCTCGGCGGTGAAAATCTCGAACTCGTCGAGGCAGGGCTCGATGACGCCGAGCGTCGGATGGGCGTTCGCGTCGTGGATGGTGAAGCGCACGAACTTCGCGTCGACGGGGGCGAACGCCTCCGTGTTGCCCGCCGCGTCGGTCACGCGGCGCGTCGTGCCCGGGCGCGCGAGTGGGACGAGTTGCGCGAGGCGTCCGTCGATCGGCGCGATCTGGGCGCGCAATGGGGCGGCCTCGCGTTTTCGGGCCAGCGCATCGGCGCTGCGGAGTTCGCGGTCGGCATACTCCACGCCCGCGACGAAGGCCTGCAGGGCGTAGTAGTCCTTCGCCGTGAGGGGATCGAACTTGTGGTCATGGCAACGGGCGCAGCTCACGCTCAGGCCGAGAAAGGTTTGGCCGATATTGGTCACGATCTCGTCGAGTGAGTCCTGCCGCGCGAGGCGGATGGAAGGAGCGTCCTTGCCGATCTGGCCGGGCAGCAACACCGAGGCGGTGAGCAGAAAACCGGTGGCGGCATCCGCCTCCGGGTCCAGCGCATCGCCGGCGATCTGCTCGCGGATGAAGCGGTCGTAGGGCGTGTCGGCGTTGAAGGCGCGGATGACGTAGTCGCGGTAGGGCCAGGCGTTGGGCCGCTCGGTGTTGACCTCGAAGCCATGCGTGTCGGCGTAGCGGACCACGTCGAGCCAGTGCTGGGCCCAGCGCTCGCCGTAGCGCGGTGAGGCGAGCAGGCGATCCACGGCGGCGGGGTAGTCGGGCCGCGCCGTTCGCGTGAAATTCGCGATCTCGTCCGGCGTGGGCGGCAATCCGGTGAGGTCGAGGGTGACGCGCCGCAGCCACGCCGCCGGACTTGCCGGGGGCGCCGGCCGGAGACCGTGTTCGCCGAGCTTGGCCGCGATGAAGGAATCGACGGAGTGTCGGCCCGGAGGCACTGCGAGCGGCTTGAACGACCAATGGTCGCGCGGGTCGGCGAGTTTCACGCGGTCGACGCCGTCGGGCCACGGCGCGCCCTCGTCGATCCAGCGCGTGAGGGTCGCGATCTCGGCGGCGGAGAGCCCGTCGCCCTTGGGCGGCATGCGTTGCTCCGGATCCGCGCTCGTCACGAAGCGAATGAGTGGGCTGTCCTTCGCGTGGCCCGCGACGAGGCTCGGCCCGTCGCCGTCGCCGCCCTTGAACGCGGCCGCTTTCACGTCGAGGCGCAGCCCGGATTTTTGCTTCTTCTCGCCGTGGCACTCGGTGCAGTGCTGGTCGAAAATCGGGCGCACGTCGCGCACGAAGTCCACCGGTGCGGCGGCGGCGGGGAGGGCGATGAGCAGAGCGAGCAGGCGCATGATGGGTTTCAGCGGTAGGGATTGCCGGCCTCGAAGAGCGCGCGGATTTCGGCGTCGGGCATGGCGCGGCCGAGGATGAGGAGCTCGTCGACGCGGCCGCTGAGTTTGCGATCGGTGCGATTCCAGTTGCCGATCTGCGCGGGGCCGAGGCGGGCGGGATGAGCGGTGGCTTCGCGGCTCTCGCTGTCGAACCGGCCGTTGAGGAAAAATCGGGTCGTCCGGGCCGCGGAATCGTAGACCACGGCAAGATGCACCCAGCGCCCGACCTCGGGGAGCACGGGGGTGCGTGAGTCGGGGAAGCTGTCCGGTTCCGGGGATCCGGGGGCGAGGGTGTTGCCCTTGAGGGCGAGGCGCATCGTGGAGAAGCGGTTCACCATCCAATGGACCTGGCCGGGGTTGCTCGCCGCCCAGCCGTCGGTGTGCAGCAACGATTGGTAAGGGGCGTCGAGCCGGTCGAGGCGCACCCAGGCGGCGAGGGTGAGGCGCGGCCAGGAGCGTTCGCCCCCGAGGTCGAGTTGCAAGTGGTCGCCCACCTCCACGAACTCCGGGGCGCGCGATCCGGGCCAACGGCCCTGGACGGTGCGAAACGAGCCGGCGCCGCCGCCGGTTTCGAAATCGAGCAGCGCGATGAGGGCCGCATCGGAGCGGAGTTGCGCGAGGGCGGCGTCGGAGCGAGCGCGCTGGCCGGCGGCGAGGCCGGCGGTGAGGTCGTGGACCTCGTCCGATTGAATGAAGGCGGCGGAGCGCGTTTCGCGCGCCGCGTGGCCGGCCGTGGTCATGGTCACCGCATCGCCCGTGCGCAGGCTGCGCCGATCGTGCGGGGCGTGGGCGATGACTTCGCCCTCGAACACATGCACCTCGGCGTCGCCCGTGGCCGGCACGTCCACGCCGAAGCGCGTGCCGAGGTCGACCGCGGTGCCGGAGGGTGTGATGACGGTGAAGCCCTGGGCGGCGGGCGGCACCGCGGCGGAGAGGCGGCCGCGAATGAGGTGCAGGCGTTGGGCGGACTCGAACTGAAACACCGCCGGCGCCTCGATCACGATGCGGGCGCCTTGGGCGGTGACGAGCGCCAGAGTGCCGGCTGGCATTTCGTGTCGGTCGCCGTGGAGGGGTGAACCCGGAGTGAGCTCGGTGAAGCCGGCGACATTTTCGACGGTGGCGAAGTGCCTGGAATCGAAAATCCAGAGCGCAAGGGCGACGCAGGCCGCCGCGGCCGCGAGGAGCGTCGCCGTGCGCGGGAAACGCCAGCGCACCGCCGGGCGAGAGGGAAGCGGGGAGGTTTGTTCCGTGCGCCAGCCTGTGGCCTGCGTGGCGAGGGCGGAGTCCAAGTTCATCTGCTCGGCAAAACGTCGCCGCGCGTCGGCATCGACCGCAAGGATCGCGTTCAGCCGCGTCATGCCCTCCGCATCAATGGTGCCGGCGAGGTAGCGCTGAGAAAGCAGATCGAGGTCCGCGTTCACGGCGAAGCCTCCCGGGCGAGGGTGGCGTGGATGCAGTCCAGCAGCGTCTTTCGCATGCGATGCAGCCATTGATAGAAACCGGCGACGCTGCGTCCGCTGATCGCGGCCACGTCCTGGATACGGGCCTCGGGCTGGTAGGCGCGCAGGAGGAGCGAGCGCTGCTCCTCCGGGACCCGTTCCATGCAACGTTGCAGCGCGGCGCGTTGGCGCGAGAGCGCGGGCTCGAGCGCCTCCGCCTCGTGCGCGAGCTGGAGGGCCACGCCTTCGTCGAGAACGAGACGGTCGCGGCCCTTGTCGCGCAGCCAAGCGAGGACCTCGAATCGCGCCACGCCGAAGGCCCAGGCGCGGAAATCCGTGCCCGCGTGAAACGAGCCGAACTTCCTCCAGAGGACGAGGGAGACCTCCTGCATGACGTCATCCGCATCCGCGCGTGCCGGCACCAAGCGGCGCACAAACGCGCGGACCGCCTCTTCGTTCGTGGTGAACAATCGCAGGAAACGGCCATGTAACTCGGTCTCGGCAGGGGACATGATGGGGGGCAACCAGGGTTATCTCCGGAGTGAGGCCGAGATTTAACACCGATTCTTGCCGGCGTGTTTCGCCGGGCGGGCGGCGGCGCTTTGCTTTTTCGCGGCGTCGCCGGGGAGCGGGGGCGGGGAGGTCCGGAAGCGTGGCGCGCCGGTGAAGGGGAGGCGGGTGCGGATCTGCGTGAGGCCGGCGGGGTGGTCGGCGAGCGGCGTGGCGCGATGCTCGCGGCCGAATCAGAAGCTCAGGGAGTTCGTCCAGACATAGAGGCGGGGTTGGCCGTAGAAGCTGACGCCGAGGTTGGCGGGATTGGTGTAGCCGGAGCCGTTGTTGGGGAGGGTGCCGAAGACGTAGTGGTTAAAAACGTTCGTGATGTTGACCTGACTGGAGAAGCCGAAGCGTTTGCCGAGTTTGCGGCGGTAGGAGACGAAGGCGTTGGCCTGCCAGGTGTCGGGGGAACTGAAGAGGGCGCGGCCACCGCCGGGAGTGTTGTAGTAGAACGTGCGATTCTTCATGCCGACGCCGACGGTGCCGCCGACGCTGAGACCCTTGAGGAAATTGTCGCCGGTGAAGCTGTAGCTGTTGGTCATCGAGAAAACGTATTGGGCGTAGCCGACGGTGCCCTCGCCCTTTTTCGCGACGACGGTTTCGCCCTTGGTGCCGTTGGGGTCGGACCACGTGTAGGGGATGTCGGAGGTGGAGCGGCCGGTTTTGCCGGTGAGGGCGCTGCCGTTGGAGCCGACGAAGAATTGGAGAACGCGGCGGAGGTTGCTCGTCTGGATGCGGCCGTTGTCGTCGGCGGGGGTGGCCCAGTAGGGGTGGGTGCGGTCGTTCATCATCGCGAGGGTGAGGGGCTCCCAGGTGCCGCCGACCTGGGCCTGGAGAGCGGCGGGGTCGACCTGGCGATTGAGGGTGGTGATCGTGGGCGTGATGACGGTGGGCGTGGTCGGGACGAGGAGGGGCGTGCCGTTCTGGTAGGTGACGGTGCCGTTGCGCACGGAGAAATCGTCGTTCCAGAGGATGGGGTATTTTTTGTCGGTGAGGTTCTGGCCGTCGGAGGTGGTGGCGGCGAGGCGGACCTTCCAGTTGCGCGTGGGATTGGCGGTGAGGATCACTTCGATGCCGCGGGTGGTGCGGTCGAGGTTGACCCATTGGTTCTTGAACCCTGCGGGGCCGTCGAAGGAACCGTTGAGGCCGGTGGGGTTGACGAGATCGCGGACGCCGGTGCCGGCGTTGATCATCTCATCTTTGGAGTTGGTGGTGTAATACTGGACGGAGCCGGAGATGCGGCCGCGCTCGTCGCCGAACTTGAGGCCGACCTCCTGGCCGACGCCGCTGGAGGTGGCGGGGGGATTGCCGAGGGGGTCGTTGGCGTTGACGAGAGGGGTGTTGTAGGTGCTGGAAAAGCTGTAGTAGGCATTCAACCACGGGCGGATGGCGCCATTGATGCCGAGGTTGTAGCTCTTGTTGGTCTTGTTGGATTCGGCCCAGGGCGGAGCGGAGGCGAGGGTGGAGAGGTTGGGGGTGCGCTTGAAACTCTCGTTGGCGCGGAGGCCGACGAGGGTGAAGACGCGGTTGTTGAACCAGCCGGTGTTGTTGGCGGCGTAGGCGCCGGCGGTGCGGCTTTCCCAGTTGTGGCCGTCATTGTTCTGGCCGGAGACGCCGGGGTTGCCGGCGAGGCTGGCGAGGCCGAGGGGATTGTTGGGGCGCACCCAGCCCGGGTCGCGGGGATTGTTGGCCATGCGGACGTAATTTTGTCCGCCGGAGGTGACGCGCGGCGTTTTCCAGCCGCCGCGGCCGAGGGGATCTTTGACCGGGCCGTCTTGCACGGACCACCAGAGGCGCGGCATGGGCGTGCGGCCGAGGTTGGAGGGAACGGCGGGGTTGTAGATGACGTTGAAATTGGCGTCGGCGAGGAAGTAGCCGTAGTCGGTGGGACCGGTGTCGGCCCAGTCGATGTCGTAGCCGACGAGGGTCTGGCTGCGGGCGCGTTGGCCGAAGAGCTCGTTGGTGAGAATGGCGGAGCCGCGGGTGGCCCAGCGGCGGGTGGGCTGCTCGGTGTCGGCGAGGGTGCCGCCGTTGGCCCAGACGGTGAGCGGATTGCCGTTGAGGAGCGGGGCGCTGAGGTTGGCGAGACCGCCGTTGGCGCGGTCGGTGGGGGCATCGTTGTAGAGGAGGGAGAACTGGGTCGCGAGCCAGGGGGTCCAGACGGTCTCGGCGGTGCCGATGAAGTATTTGTTGGTGACGTATTCGGAGGCGGCGGTGCCGGCCCAGGAGTTGATATTGTCCCAAGTGAGTTTGCCGTTGGCGATGGCGCCGCGGGGGTAGGGGTTGCCGGTGACGGGGTCGTTGGCGCCGGCCATGTTGTTGCGGAGGAGGTAGGCGAGGCCGAAGTTGTGGCGCGGGTCGGTGGCGGTGTTGGTGAACGCGATGTTTTCCTGGTTGGAATTCAGGACGCGGGTGTTTTCCGTCTGGCCGGCGATGAGGCGGACGACGGTGCGGAGGGGGGCGAGGCGGACGGCGATCTGGCTGTAGAGGCCCTTGGTGTCATAGCCGATGAAGACGCGGCGGTAGAGCTGGTGGTCGTTGAGGAGGGCGACGCGGACGGCGACGTTTTCGGTGCCCCAGTTGTAGTCGAAGAGGAGTTGTTTCGAGCCGTGTTGGTCGATGCGGAAATCGGTGCGGCCGGAGGTGCGGTTGAAGGTGGCGCGCTTGGAGACGATGTTGACGGTACCGCCGGCGCCGCTGGCGCCGTAGAGGAGACCCTGGGGGCCGCGGACGACGTCGGCGCGCTCGATGTCGAAGAGGCTGTTCATGCCGGTGCCGGTGCCGAAGGTGCCGGCGAAACCGTCGCGGCGGGGCGCACCGACGCCGACGCCGCGGACGCCCATGGTCTGGTTGCCGACGCGATCGCCGGGCTGCTGGCTGAGGGCGTCGGACTCGGGGTTCGACATGACGGTGCCGGCGCCGGCGCCGTAGGAGAGCATGAGCTCCTCGAGGTTGGTGACGCCGACGTCGCGGATGAAATCTTCGGTGAAGATGTCGGCGGAGACGGGGACGTTTTTGAGGGCGGCGTCGAACTGGGTGAGGGAGTTGGAATTGAGGGCGCCGTAGGAGTTGTCGGCCTCGGCCTTCACTTGAAAGGGGTTGAGGGTGACGAGGGCGTCGGCGGATTTTTGGGCGTCGGCCTTTTTCTTGGCGGCGGCGATGTCAGCGGCGGCGGGGGAGGGCGCGGTGGACTGGCTGTGGGCGGGCGCGAGGAGCGCGAGCGGGGCCAGAAGGAGGGCGGAGCGGAGGAAGGACGAACGCGGGGGACGCATGGGTCGGCAGGGAGGTGAGGTGCGACGCGGGGTCGCAGGTGAGGCGGGGTGGAGGGGATGCGCCGGCGGCGGGAAAACGCCGGCGGCGCGGGGTCAAGGCGTGACGGTGCTGCGCGGAATCGTCAAGGCGCGGGACGCGGCGGGGTTTTTTGCGTCGAGAAAACGCAAAGGGGCATTGCGTGCGGAGGCGGCGGGCTAGACGCTCGCGGCCGTCGCTCGACCTTCGCCGTTGGCCGCGCTGGAGGCGTTGAAGAAGTCGCTGCTGCACCAGGCCTGCACCGGCCAGCTCTGAGCCTACTTGACTCATGAATTGACTTACACTTGACTCATTTTTGTGGCCTACGGACCTCAGTTCACGATCCGCCCTCGCCTGCTTGCGCTGGTGGAGAGCATCGCGGCCCTGAGGGAACGGATTTTAGGCGCATCGGTGGAGCTTTCCTGGATTCCCGCGCTGCAAAAAGACACCCGCACGCGCAACGTCCACGCGTCCACCGCCATCGAGGGCAACCCGCTCACGTTGGAGCAGGTGCGGGCGTTGGAAGAAGGGCGCCCGTTGGCGGCGTCCGACCAACGCTCACAGCGCGAGGTGCTGAACTACTTCGCGGGCCTGCGCTACGTGGAAAAACACGCGAAAAAGAAGGCGATCCGCCATGACGACCTGTTGGCACTCCACCGGATTCTCGCGGACACGGTCATGGACCAAGGAACGGCGGGCAGCTATCGGACGATTTCGGTGCGGGTGGGGAAACACATCCCGCCACCCGCGGCGGATGTTTCCGGGCTGATGTTTGAGCTGCTGGAATGGTGGAACATGCGAGCTACGGAGCTCTCCCCGGTCCTGAGTTCCGCCATCCTGCACTACCGCTTCGAGGACATTCATCCCTTCGCCGACGGCAACGGGCGGACGGGCCGTGCCCTGGCCCTGTGGGAACTCTACCGGCGTGGATTCGACAGCCATCACATTTTTTCCGTGGACGAATACTACTGGCGGGACCGCCCGGGGTACTATGCCGCGCTCGACGCCGTGCGTCTCGCGGGAGAGGATCTCACGGTCTGGCTGGAGTATTGTGCCGAGGGGGTGCGGCAGACGCTGGAACAAGTGTGGTTGCGGGTGCAGACCTACAACGTCAAATCGCCGGAAAAAATCGTGCTGCGGCCCAAGCAGGAGTTGCTGCTCAAGTTGCTGCGCGACCACGGAGGTATGTCACCCGCCGAGCTGTGGGCGGCGCTCGCGGTATCCCGCCAAGGGGCGATGGATTTGCTGCGCCCCTTGCTTGAAGCGGGATTGGTGGAAAAAATCGGGGGTAAAAAAACCGGGCGCTACTCGCTCAAGCAGCGATGAATGAAGCCGAGACCCGCGCCGAGCACATCGACCCCGCCTTGAAGGCGGCGGGCTGGGGCGTCGTCGAGGGCAGCAAGATCCTGCGCGAGCACCGCATCACTGCCGGTCGCGTCGAAGGCCATGGCCGGCGGGGCAAGGCCGACATCGCCTGACTACGTGCTGGTCGATCGCAACACCAAGCTGTCCTGCGCCTCGCAGGATCACGCGCTGGCCGTCCGCGAAACCATCAATCTGATCAAGACCAGCAAAGATCCGAACTGCTGTCAGCGGGTCACCGCCAGCGATGGCGAACTGGGCGAACAGCACCTGCGGGCGTTTCAGGACAACGAGCAGGCGATTCCGACGATCCTCACGACGGCGCAAAAACTTTCGACCGGCGTGGATGCGCGCAACATCCGCAACATCGTCCTGCTGCGGCCGGTGAATTCGATGATCGAGTTCATGTAGATCAGCGGGCGCGGGACGCGGCTCTACGACGGAAATGACGATTTCACGATCTACGACTTCGTGAAAGCGCACCACCACTTCCACGACGAAGAATGGGATGGCCCGCCGCCGGGCGAGGAGCCGTGTCCGACTTGGGGCGCGCGGCCCTGCGGGTGCGCGGTCCAACCGCCGCCGGTGTGCGCGGTGTGCGGGAAGTCGCCGAGCGAGTGCGCGAAGGAACCGTGCCCCGTGTGCGGGCAGGTGGCGTGCCGCTGCGAAAATAGCAAAAGGTGAAAGTGAGGCTCGCTGACGGGAAGGAGCGCGCGAACCGGCACATAATGCTGACGACGCTCTGGCATCCCGACGGCACGCCGCTGAGCGCCCAGCAATTCAGGGAGCTGCTGTTCGGCAAACTGCCCGATTTTTTCCAAGGCC
>CAJAYO010000472.1 GCA_903948415.1 uncultured Opitutia bacterium
ATTTGGGTGTCGCTCCACGACGGAAAAACGTGGTCCACGCCGGTTGAGGTCGCCAACGGCGTGCAGCCCGACGGCAAGCCGCGCGTCCCGACATGGAATCCTGTGCTGTTCCAGCCCAAGAGCGGGCCGTTGCTGCTTTTCTACAAGGTCGGCCCGTCGTTTCAGGCGTGGTGGGGCGAACTGCGCACCTCGGCCGATGGCGGTCGCACCTGGAGCGCCGCGCAACGCCTGCCCGACGGCATCTACGGCCCGATCAAAAACAAGCCCGTGCAACTCGCCGACGGCACGTTGTTGTGTCCGACGAGCGATGAGACGGACGAGAAGCCCAGCAAATGGCGCGTCTACTTCGAGCGCTCGACCGATCTGGGGAAAACGTGGACGAAGACCCCGTTTTTCAACGACGGACTCGGGGTCGGTGCGATCCAGCCGAGTGTGCTGTTTCTCGGTGGCGAGAAACTCCTGGCGCTCGGGCGCACGCGCCAAGGCAAAGTTTTCTCCATCTCGTCGCCGGACAACGGCCGGACTTGGGGCAAGATGAGTCTCACCTCGGTGCCGAATCCGAATTCGGGCACCGATGCCGTCACGCTCGCCGACGGTCGCCATCTGCTCGTTTACAACAACACGCCCAAGGGCCGCACGCCGCTGAGCGTCGCGATTTCCCGTGACGGTGCCGAATGGAAGCACGTCCTTGATCTCGAGACCGCACCCGGTGAATACAGCTATCCCGCCGTCATCCAAGCCGCCGACGGGCGCGTGCATATCACCTACACGTGGAAGCGCGAAAAGATCCGCCACGTCGTGCTAAATCCGACGAAACTCTAAACCATCACTCGTATGTCTTCTCCCTTTCGCCCCAGCGGCATCTACTCAGCCCAATGGCTGCCCACCGATTCAGGCGGCGCCCTCGATCGCGCAGCTCTCGCCACGCACCTGGCGTTTGAGAAAGCCGCTGGCGTCGCCGGCTTCCTCGGCCTTGGCAGCACCGGCGAGTTTCCGCACTTCTCGCCGGACGAACGCAAAGTCGCGCTCGCCGCCGTCGCCGAACTCGCCGCGCCCCTCCCGGTGATCGCGAACATCACCGACCTGCGCCCCAAGGTCGCGATCGAGCTCGGCCGGTTTGCGAAGTCGCTCGGCCTCCCAGCGGTGGCCCTGATGCCGCCGCCGTTCTTCCCGCTGTCGCAGGAGGACATCCTCGCGTTCTTCTTGAACGTCGCCGAGGCCGTCGATCTCCCGGTGATGCTCTACAATTTCCCCGAGCTCTGCGGCAAACGCATCGACCTCGCGACGATTGCCGCGTTTGCGGATCGCGCGCCCATGTGTGCGATCAAGCAGAGTGGGGGAGAGTTTGCCTACCACCGCGACCTGATCGCCCTCGGCCGGGAGAAAAACTACGTCGTCATGTCCGGCGCCGACACCCGGCTCTCGGAGGTGTTCGCGATGGGTGCCGCCGGCTGCACGGGCGGCCTCGTCAACATCGTGCCCGAGCTGATGGTCGACATTTACCGCTGCTCGGCCGCGGGTCGTCCGTCCGATGCGTCGGTCTCCGCTGCGCGCATGGTGGAGCTCGGCCGGGTGATCGACCAGCTCGCTTTCCCGCCGAACGTCGGCGCCGGCCTCGCCGCGCGCGGTTTTGCCCCGGGCGCCTCGAAGTCGGTCCTCTCGCCCGCCTCGCGCGCCCTCGCGGCGAAAATCGAAACCGAGTTGCGGGCCTTGTTCGTCCGATGGGGTCTCGACCTCGGGCCGAGTGCCGTTGCCCCATGAGTGCGACGTTGCACCTTGCCGAACGGAGCCGAATCCGCCCTCGTCCACGATGAAAGCCGCCCTTGGATTGGATTTCGGCACGGAAAGCGTGCGTGCCATGCTGGTCGACTTACACGGTCGGGAGCTGGCGTCCGTCGCGGTCAAGTATCCCCACGGGCAGATCATCGAATCTCTGCCCGGCTCGAAGCGAAAGCTGCCGCCGCACTACGCGCTGCAGCACCCGCTCGATTGGCTGGGCTCAGCTGCGCAGGCCGCGCGTTCGGCGCGGCGCAAGGCCAAGCTCGGCGTCGCCGATGTGCTCGGCGTGGGCGTAGACTTCACCAGTTGCACGATGTTGCCGACGAAGCGCGACGGCACACCGCTGTGTTTGCTGCCGGAGTTCGCCGCCGAGCCGCTGGCTTGGCCAAAACTCTGGAAACACCACGGCGCGCAGGCGCAGACCGACCGCCTCAACGCCGTCGCCCGCCGACGGGGGGAGAAGTTCTTGTCACGTTACGGCGGTGTCATCGGGCTGGAGTGGTTCTTCCCGAAGATGCTTGAGACTCTCGAAGGCGCCCCGTCGGCCTACGCCGCCGCGGACGTGTGGCTCGAGGCGGGGGACTGGTTCGTGTGGCAGCTGGTCGGAGGTGAGGCCGCCACGCTGCCGCGGTCGACGTGCCAGGCCGGCTACAAAGGCATGTGGAGCGCGAGCGACGGTTATCCCTCGGAGGCGTTTTTGCGGGCCGTGCACCCGAAGTTCGCCCGCGTCGTGCGGGACAAAATGCCGGGCCGCTTGCTCGCACCGGGTGTCGCGGCCGGCGGACTCACGATGGCGATGGCGGAAAAATTCGGCCTGCGCGCCGGCACGCCGGTCAGTGCCGCCACCATCGACGCGCACGCCGGCGTGCCCGGCGCGGGTGCGGCGGAGGCGGGGACGCTCGTGATGGTCATGGGCACGAGTTCCTGCCACATGCTCAACAGCGACGTGGAGCGCAGCGTCCCGGGAGTCGCGGGCGTGGTGCAGGATGGGATTCTCCCGGGATTCTTCGGCTATGAGACGGGCCAGGCCGCCGTGGGCGACGCCTTCGACTGGCTCAGCAAACTCACCGGACAGCGTGATTTGGCCGCGCTGGGTCGCGAGGCCGCCGCGATGGCGCCCGGCGCCGAGGGCGTGCGGTGCATGGATTGGTTCAACGGCTGTCGCACCCCGCTGATGGATGGCGCGCTGAAGGGTGCGTTTACCGGACTTGGTCTGCATCACCGCCCCGCGCACCTCTATCGCGCGCTGCTTGAGGCCTCGGCTTTCGGCGTGCGTTGGATCGTCGAACTCCTCCGCGATGGCGGGGTGGCCGTGAACGGATTCGTCGCGACCGGCGGCCTGCCCCATCACAACCCGATCGTGGTGCAGGTTTACGCCGATGTCCTCGGCGAACCCATTTCTGTCCATCCGAGCAAGCAGGGGCCCGCGCTTGGTGCGGCGATTCTTGGAGCGCTTGCGGCGGAGGCCTTCGCCTCGCCGGCCGACGCGATTCGCGCGATGGCCGTGCGAAAAGGCGCCGTCGTTTTCATGCCAAACCCCGCTCACCGTGCCCGCTACCATGCGCTCTATCGAGAGTATCGCGGCCTCGGGGATTTCCTGGCCGCGCAAAAATAACTCCTGCGCCTATGCCCACGAGACGTTCCTTACGACACTGCGGCCGGCTCGCCGCCAGCGTAAGTTCGACATCCGTCCGTCGTTCCTCCCAGCTGCTTGGCGGGTGGTCTGTTTTTCCGGCCACTCGCTCCCTCTCGTAACCCCGCCGTCAGTTCCCCCAGCCTCCGTTCATGCCCCCCGCTCCCAACGCTCTGCGCTACGCCTGGTTCATCGTCGCGCTCCTCTTCCCCGTTGCCCTGCTCAACTACCTCGACCGCCAGATGATGGCGACGATGAAGGCCTCGATGGTGCACGACATCCCCAGCATCGCGAACCGCGCGGACTGGGGCCTTGTCCTCGGCGTTTTCAAATGGACTTACGCCGTGTTGAGCCCGTTCGGTGGCTACATCGCCGACCGCTTTAGCAAACGCTACGTGATCGGCGGCAGTCTGCTCGTATGGTCGATGGTCACGTGGTGGACGGGACATGTGACGACGTTTCACGAGCTCATGGCCGCCCGCGCGTTGATGGGGGTCAGCGAGGCGTTCTACATTCCGGCGGCCCTCGCGCTGATCTCCGAATACCACTTTGGGCCGACGCGGTCGCGGGCGGTGGGCGTGCACCAGGCCGGCATTTACGTCGGCCAAATTCTCGGCGGTTTCGCCGGCTACATGGCGGATTCGCCGGACCACGGCTGGCGCTGGATGTTTACCACCTGCGGCATGATCGGCGTGATCTATGCGATTCCGCTCCTCGCTGCGATGCGGGATCCGGTGCGTGCGGTGCCGACGGCGGCCGAGACTGCGGCGGCCAAGACCGGCGTGATCCGCGGTCTGCTGGGCAACCGGAACTTCCTCCTGCTCGTCGCCTACTTCACCTTGCCCGCTATCGCCGGTTGGGTGGTGCGCGATTGGATGCCGGAGATCCTCCGCGAGAAATTCTCGCTCGGCCAGGGCAAGGCCGGCGTCAGCGCGATCCTCTACGTGCAAATCGCCTCGCTCATCGGTGCGTTGATCGGCGGCACCCTCGCGGATCGGTGGATGAAATCCACCAACCGCGGGCGGATTTTCACGAGCGCGATCGGCATGGCCCTGTTTCTCCCGGCGCTCTTCGGCGTGGGCAATGCCCCGACGCTCACGTTCGCCATCGTGGGCCTGATCGTCTTCGGCCTCGGCTGGGGCTTTTTCGACTGCAACAACATGCCGATCCTCTGCCAGATCGCGCGGCCTGAATGGCGCGCGACCGGCTACGGTATCATGAACCTCGTGAGCATCAGCTGCGGCGGGTTTGGCGACTGGGCCTTCGGTGCGCTGCGTGATCGCCACGTGCCCCTGAACCTCATCTTCGGTGCCTTCGCGGGGGTCGCGCTGTTTTCCATTTTCATCGTCCTGCTCATCAGACCCAAAGAAGAGCCGGCGGCCACCGTCCCGGCCTAACCGCTCTCCCTCTCCCCATGAAACTCCTCCCCGCTCTCGCTCTCTTCGCCGGTACCGCGCTCGCGGGTGTCGCCGCGTCTCCCGCGCTTGTCACCCACGAGTTCATCTACGAAAAAGCGTCCTATCCGTCCTGCCACGCCTCGACGATGGTCGAGACGGCCCAGGGCGGGATCCTCGCCGCGTGGTTTGGCGGCACCGCCGAAAAAAATCCCGATGTCGGTATCTGGGTTTCGCATTATGATGCCGCGAAGAAGATATGGACTCCCGGCGTGGAGGTGGCCAACGGCGTGCAGGCCGATGGCAAGCGTCACCCGACGTGGAACCCCGTCCTCTTTCAGCCGCGCGGCAAGGCGCCGCTCCAGCTCTACTACAAGGTCGGTCCCTCGCCGCAGACGTGGTGGGGCGAACTCCGCACCTCCACCGACGGTGGCAAGACCTGGGGTGCCGCGCGTCGACTGCCCGCCGGCATTTACGGCCCGATCAAAAACAAGCCCGTCCAACTCGCCGACGGCACGATTCTCTCCCCCACGAGCGATGAGACCGACGAGAAACCGAGCAAGTGGCGGGTCTACTTCGAGCGCAGCACGGATGGCGGAGCGACGTGGGCCAAGACCCCTTTCCTCAACGACGGCCTCGCGGTCGGTGCGATCCAGCCGAGCATTTTGTTTCACGACGGAATCGGCGGGGCGAAATTGCAGGCCGTCGGCCGCACGCGGCAGGGCAAGGTCTTCACCGTTTCCTCCGAAAACGCCGGCAAGTCCTGGGGCGAGATGACGCTCCTCCCGCTCGCGAATCCCAGCTCCGGCACCGATGCGGTCACGCTCAAGGACGGTCGCCACCTCATCGTCTACAACCCCGTGGCGAAAGGTCGCACGCCGCTGAATGTCGCGATCTCGCGCGATGGCCGCGAGTGGAAGGACG
>CAJAYO010000473.1 GCA_903948415.1 uncultured Opitutia bacterium
AACATCTCGACTGGAACCGGACTATGCGTACTTGGACTTTGCCTCGCCTCTTACCCAATCATTGACCGCGTAATGCCACGAGCCGAAGCAGGTGGGACGCACGTTGCGGCTGTCCTCGCAGCAGCAACAGCGCAGAACCCGCCGGAGCCGACGATTGTTTGGTTTGGAGTGTCAGCAATAAATGTTGGCAGCAGTCAACAGAACATTATTTATCACCGGCTATGGTCAGACGGTAGGACTGAAGTGCGATTTGCGGCGTACTACTCGGGCTGCTCGGCGATCCCAACCGGATGCTCGTGGGTTGAAGTACCCCCGCCGCCAACCGGCAACGGTTTCGCCTGCCGCGCTGACCTTGACGGCAACCGAATCATCGACGGCGCTGATCTCGGCTTGGTTCTATCGAACTGGGGACCGCAGACTCCATGCGCGCCCGAGGCTACGTACCCATGCCTCACGCTCAATCAACCGCTGCTTAAGTGAACTGACTGCGCGCACCGCCTTGCCGACCACGCGCTCAAACTGCTCGGTAGGAAAGGTTGCGTCGGTAGAAAGAACCTCTGGCGTGCAGTCACGAGCCCGCGGTGCAGTGTGCACCCTTTGAAACAGCCTTTCGATACCAAGTCGGCGCCGTCATGACCACGGCTCGAGATGCACAGCCGCAGGAGGTCATCGTGTTCCACGGTCATTTGGTCGCGGTAGACCATGCATAAAACCTCAAATCATTTGAGGTTATTTACGGCAGAACTTGCGAAGCCAATCGAATCCCTTCGCCTGCCTCAAGTGCGATTCCTTCCAACACCTCCGTGGCAGGATGTTTTGCGGCGCGCTCGCGAAGTGTGCTTTGACGGACTTTGGGTGCGATTTATTGCATCGGCCCTGGGTCCGAATTAGTCACGCATCGAATCCATATCGCCCGTATTTGCAGGAAATAGTTTGTACCCAACCAGCAATCATGTACAATAGTCCAAACTATTTGTACCTTTGTGCATGACCTACCGAAGCCCCAAAACTGCCCTTCGCGCCCTGTACCTGACCGCCAACGGCCAGGGAGGGTATTTCACAACCAAGCAGGCAGCTGCTGCTGGCTACACCAAGCAACATGTTGCCTACCACGTGAATGTGGGCAACTTCACCCGCATCGGCCACGGGCTGTATCGCCTGCCGACGATTCCGATCTCGGAGCATGACGAATTCATCCGCCTCTCGCTGTGGAGCCGTGGCCGCAACGACATTCCACAGGCGGTGGTCTCACACGAGTCCGCCCTCGCACTCCACGAGCTAAGCGATCTGCTTCCAGGGAAGGTCCATCTCACGGTTCCACGAACGTTCCGCAAACGTGCGCCGCGCGGCTGCGCCCTGCACCCCGGCACACTCGCGCCTGCAGATACTGCTGAGTCGACAGGCTTCCGTATCACTACGCCGCTTCGCACGCTGATCGACGCCGCTGACAGCAAATCAGTTCCCACCGAACAACTGCAACAAGCCGTCGCCGATGCGATTGAACGCGGACTTGTTCGTCGTTCCGCACTCGCGGCCGCAGCAAAGAAAAATATCCGATTTTCCAACGCGCTCAAGCGGATCTGATAAACGTAGCCATCATGTCCAAGCGATTCGCAACGGCAGACGCATTCCGGCAAGCCATTGAAACACGCCTGCGCGCAGAGGCAGATCGACGGGAGCTTTCCGTCAACGATCTACGCGTGCGCTTCGTCATGGAACGACTGCTGGCTCGGCTGTTCGCTGCAGATCATCCACCGTGGCTGCTCAAGGGCGGGTTCGCAATGGATCTGCGCTACCGACC
>CAJAYO010000474.1 GCA_903948415.1 uncultured Opitutia bacterium
CCCTCACCACCGCCAACCTCGCCCCGCCGACCATCCCCACCACGGTTTACGACAACACCAAGACCTTCGACGTGAATCGCGCCAACGACCTCACCCTGCACATCTGGGTCTGGATCGAGGACCTGACCCCGACCGGCTATTCGCCCGCGCAGCAGGCGAAAGCCATTACCCTGCTCTACATGTGGCAGATCCAGGACGGCCGCACCACGCGCTCCTTCACCGGCGTGATCAAGAATCTGCGCTCGCTCGTGCCGACGCACTAACCCCCGCCCCCCATGCGCTCCTTGGCCGCCCTTCTCCCCCCCCGCCTCCGCCGCCGCGGCGCCGGCACCGCGCGCGGCTTCACCCTCCTGGAAGTCCTCATCGCCACGACCATCCTGTCGATCATGACCGTGGCCATTCTGGGCCTTTTCATCAACCTGATGAAGAGCTACAAATACAACACGTTCCGCCTGAGCATCAACAAGGACGTCCGCACCTTCACCAACGAACTCAGCGACACCGCCACCTACGCCAACTACTTCGTCATCCTCGCCGACTTCTCCACCCGCACCACCGGCCCCGTCGGCAGCGAAGTCCTCGCCTACATGGGCGACGGCGAATCGGGCGATTGCGTCCTGTTCGTGTTCAAGGACCCCACCGACGACTCCAAGATCCGGCGCATCGTCGGTTACTATCATGACCCCGACGCCGCCGGACTCGGCCCCGTGCGCCGCTTCGCCAGGAATTTTTCGCCCACCGTGGCCGGGACCAACCTCTGGACGCTCCTGCCCGCCGCCTCCTCCCTCCACACCAACGACGACATCATCTCCGCGGGCACCATCGGCAAAGCCAACGGCACCTCCACGACGGGCAACCTCTTCTATAATTTTTTCAACCGCAGCGTCATGGTGAAAGGCCAGATCACCTACACCTCCAACGACGGCCTTACCCGGCGGGCCGTCTCCACCTACAACTTTACCGTGTCTCCCCGCGGCTAAACCTATGCACTCCCGCCTCCCGCCTCCTTCGCGCCGCCCCGGCTCATGGAAGATCCGCGGTTCCGGCCTCGGTCTTGCGCTCATCTATGCCAGTGTGCTCACGACCGTGATCGCGAGCATGCTCCGGTGGGTCACGACCGAGTCCTCGCTCAACCAGCGCACCATGGCGCGCCTCGAAGCGGCCAACGCGGCCGAAGCCATCGCCGAATACGGCATGGTCCAGGTCCGGTATCGGATGCAAAACTCGAACACCTTCAGCGCCAATTCCTTCACCCCCTCCGGCGCCAGCCCTCTCGTGCTGCCCTCGAGCTCCCTCTTTGCCGGCACGCGGGTGGACGCCACCGCCAACGCCCTCACCGGCGGCACCCTCACCAACATCATCACCGCCGCCACCCCGGCCACCAACCTCTACTTCGTCGACCCCACCGACCTCAACAACATCAACGACCCCATGCGGTCCAAATGGATCGTCCGCCGCGACATCCCCATTTACGCCAAGACCAAGGTCACCCCGATCAGCGGCCCGCCCATCTACGCCTATGTCCGCGAAAAAATCAGCGTCCGCGGCGCGCCGCTTTTCGCCCACGCGATCTTTTTCAACATGGACCTCGAGATTTCCCCGGGGCCGACGATGAACGTTTCCGGCCCGGTCCACGCCAACGGCGACATCTATCCCAACGCGCAATACGCCCCCCTGAATTTCACCGATGTCGTCAGCTGCACCGGACACATCTTCCACGCCGCCAAGGGCGTCTCGGAGGGCGGCGCCAACATGACCAACGACGTCACCTTCGTTAACCGCGTCGGCAACTTGGTCACCCAAATCTCGGCCGACGCGAGCGGTACCTGGAAGGATAGCACCATGGGCGTCTCCACGACCGTCCAGAGCAACAAAGCCAGCTACGCCACCCAGGCCGCCTACTACGCCGCACTCCTCGCCGGCGCCACCACCAACGCGACCGCTTTCCGCACCCACGCCTCCACCACCTGGCACGGCAGCGTCCAGACCAAGCCCCACGGCATCCAACCCTACACCCCGGTCGCGGTGATCCCCTATATCGAGGATGTGGCCTATACCGATGGCGTCGACCAGTCCGTCAACGCCGGCCGGCTGATCATCGAGCCACCCACGGCCACGAGCAGCCCGGAATATAGCGCCGAGGTCGAAGCCCAGAAATTCTCCACCCAGGCCGGCGTCTATATCAAGATCGTGCCCGCCTCCGGCTACGCCAACACGACCACCGTCAGCGGCTCCACCACCACGGTCGTCACCCGGGACCCCACCGTCCCCGCGGTCGTTACCGTCCGGGTCGGCAGCGCCACCGGACCGCTCGCCACCAGTATCCCGGTGGGCCTGGTGACGTACTATCCGTATAAGCAGACCGCCACGACGACCTCCGGCGTCACCACCTACAATATCAACCGCGGGATGTATGACCAGCGCCGCTTGGCCGGCCAGGACCTCGTCGAACTCGACATCACCAAACTCAAGGCAGCCGTGGCCGCGATCGGCACCTCCTCCTCGAACGCCCTCCCCCCGCTCTCCACGGCCCAATGGACCGGCGTCGTCTATCTGGAAGTCACCAGCAACCCGACCACCCGCCTCAACGGCACGACCATCGCGGCCGCCGGGGGCGCCAACGTCTCCATCCGCCTGATCAACGGCGCCGTCCAAGTCCCCAGCACTGGCATGGTCGCCGGCCTCACGATCGCGACGAACGCCCCGCTCTATATCAAAGGCAACTTCAACGACACGTCCGCCACGGGCACCAGCCCCACCGTTCCCCGGACCGGCGAGGTCCCGGCCTGCATCGCCGCCGATGCCGTCACCTTGCTCTCCTCCGGCTTCGTCGACGCCGACAGCCGGGACGTCGTGCAATGGGGCCCGGTGGTGTCCGGCCCCACCGTGGTCGCCGCCGCCATCCTCTCCGGCTTTGTCCCGTGGAACAAAGACAACAACGGGGGCCGATCCGGGGGCGCCCCCAATCTCGTGCGTTATCTGGAAAGCTGGAATCCCACCCCGGTCACGTTGCGCGGCTCGCTCGTGGCGTTGTTCGAGTGCCGCGTGGCCGTTGAACCGCGCAATAACAATATCTACGGCGCCCCGACGCGTTACTATGGCTTCTGCGACCTCCTGAAGAACGGCCGCTTCCCCCCGGGCACGCCGCGCGTCATGTCCTACCGCCGGGTCGACTATACCGACCTGACCAAGGCCGAATACGACGCCGCGATCGCTGGCCTCTGATCAGACCGCACCCCACCCCGCCGCCCGCGACCGGGCGACACGCCGTCGATGCGCCCGAGACCACACACTCAGGGGCCCCAACCCCCGCCCACGGGACGCACGCACCTCACGCTGGCCGACCGCATCGAACCGGAAGGCGCCGGACGCCGGGGCGACCCGCCAAACCTGATCGCGGAGCGCCTTTGGACGCTCCTGCCCACCACCTCCACCCTCCACACCAACGACGAC
>CAJAYO010000475.1 GCA_903948415.1 uncultured Opitutia bacterium
AGCGCAACGCGACCCCCAAAACCGTCGAACTCTTCACCTTCGCGAACTACAACGTCGGCAACGGCACCACCGACGGCTGGGACGCCTCGGTCAACTATCGCAAGGCCACCCCCCTCGGGCTCTTCGCCCTCCGCGCCCGCACCACGATCACCGACCATTTGAAACTCCCACCCGCCCTTGATTTCCCCGCGATCGAGTATCGCGACTTCCCCAACTCGGGCGGAGTCAACCGCAGCAATGTGAACGGCTCGATCAGTTGGTCCAACGGACGTCACTGGCGCGCCTCGTGGACCACGGTTTATACGGGCGGCTACAAGCAGGCCGGCGCCCCCGGCGATCCGATCTATCTCGGCGTCGCCAATCCCACCTTGGTCACCACGAGCACCGGTCCGCAGGGCGGCACCACCGTCGCTTCGCAGACCTATCACCATGCCAATGTGACCTACAATTTCGGCGCCAAGCACGAGCGTTCCTATTTCCGCGGCCTCTCCGTCCAGCTCACGGTCAACAACGTCTTCGACACCGAGCCGCCCTTCGACGCCGGCAACAACCGCGCCCCCTTCTTCTACAGCCGCTACGGCAATGTCCGCTTGCGCGACTACGTCCTCCGCGTGAAAAAAGACTTCTGACCCCGCGCGCCGCCCTCGCCTACCCCCCCCGCCGTCCCCTCCGCCCATGTCACGTTTTCTCCCCACGGTCCTCCTCGCCGCCGCCACCTCGCTCGCACTCGCGGCACCCGCCCACGCCGCCGCCGCGGCACGCCCACCCAACGTCGTCCTCTTCCTCGTCGACGACCTCGGCTGGCGCGACCTCGGCGTCCACGGCAGCACCTTCCACGAGACCCCGCAGCTCGACCGTTTCGCCCGCGCCAACGTGCGGTTCACCGACGCCTACGCCCCCTGCCACGTGTGCTCGCCCACGCGCGCCAGTATCCTGACGGGCAAATATCCCGCCCGGCTGCAGCTCACCGACTGGCTGCCCGGTCGCCGCGATTTCCCGTCCCAGAAATTTAAGAACGCCACCCCCCGCCCGCATCTGGCCTACGAGGAGACAACCCTCGCTGAGGCGCTCCAGGCCCGCGGCTACGCCACCGGCCACTTCGGGAAATGGCACCTCGGCGAGGAGCCGTCCGGACCGCTGCAGCACGGCTTCGACGTGCAGGTTCCGCGGTGGAACAAATGTTGTCCCAACAAAAGCTATCACGCCCCGTTTGGCCTAGAGGGACTCACCGATGCGCCGGGCGACTACCTGACCGATCGCCTCACGGACGAAGCCCTGAAGTATGTCGAAGAAAACAAGCACCGCCCCTTCTTCCTCTATCTCTCTCATTTCGCTCCCCACGATCCCATCCAGGGCCGCGCCGATCTCGTCGCGAAATATCAGGCCAAGTTGCAGCGCACCACGCCCGCCAAGGGGTCGCCGTTTTTGCTCGAGGGAAATCCGGACGCGAAAACAACGCCATCACGGGCGGAGTTGGATGCCCGGATCAAGGACGATGCCTATCAAAGCTTCCGTGTATTTCCGGACCAGACGGTCAAAATCAAACAGCACCAGGACAACCCCCAATTCGCCGCCATGGTCGAGTCCATCGACGAGAGCTTCGGGCGGGTGATCGCGAAACTCGAGGCACTCGGCCTCAGCGATAACACCATCGTGATTTTCACCTCGGACAACGGCGGCATGTCCGCCGCGAACTTCGGTCGTCCCGATCGCGTCGTGGCGCCGACCGCCCTCCATGCCGCCTTCGCCACGTCCAATCTCCCGCTCCGCGGCGCCAAGGGCTGGCTCTACGAGGGCGGCATCCGCGTGCCGCTCTTCGTCCGCTGGCCCGGCCGCAGCGCCCCCGGCACCGTCAGCCAGGTCCCGGTCATCGGCACGGACCTCTACCCCACGATTCTCGAAATGGTCGGCGCCCCCGCGCTCCCCGCGCAACACCTCGACGGCGTGAGCCTCGCCGGCCTCGTCCGCGGCGGCCCCGCGCCCGAGCGGTCCGCGCTCTTCTGGCACTTCCCGCACTACAGCAACCACGGCATGCAGAGCCCCGGCGGCGCCGTCCGCCAGGGCGACTACAAGCTCCTCGAGTATTTCGAGAACGACACCGTCCAGCTCTTCAATCTCCGCGACGACCTCGGCGAGCAGCGCGATCTCGCCCGCGAACAACCCGAGCGCGTCCGCCAACTCACCGCCTTGCTCCACCACTGGCGCCGCCAAGTCTCCGCCGCTATGATGGAGCCGAATCCGGACTACCGAGCCACGCCCTGATCCTGCGTTTCCTTTCCGCGCCACTCCTCGTTTTCCACTCCGCACCCATGTCCGCCTCTCACTTCCGCCTCGCCTGCGCGCTCTTCGCCGCCGCCCTGCCCGCCGCGCACGCCGCCCACCTCACGCTGCGGCAGGACGCCGCCACCCACACGATCTCCGTGTACCGTGACAACGTCCCCGCCCCCATCCTCACGCAGAACGCGAAACCCGATTTCCGCCCCTACCTGCACCCCATCGTTTCGCCCGACGGAAAAAGCGTCCTCACCGAATTCAGCCCCGGCCACCACAAGCACCAGACCGGCATCTACTGGGGCCTCACGCGCGTCAACGGTCGCGACTATTTTCACAACCCCGCCAACGGCTACTGGCGCCGCGTATCCAGCGATATCCTCGCCGAGCACGGCAGCACGGTGAAATGGTCCACCGTCTACCATCTGCTCGACGCCGCCGGCCAGCCGATCATGGCGGAGACCCAGACCTGGACCATGCGCGACTCCGGCGACCGTTACCTTCTCGATCTCGAGTGGCAGGGCGAAGGCCTCATCGACCTCACCGTCGCCAAATACGACTACGGCGGGCTCTTCGTCCGCATGCCGTGGCGCGCCGGCATGGAGGGCGGTGTGGTCAACAGCAACCGCCAGCAGAACAAGCGGGCCACCGGCGAGCGCGCGCTCTGGGTCGACATCGGCCTCAAACTCGAAGGCCGCTCCGATCAGGCACACATCGCCGTGTTCGATCACCCGAAAAACTCCGACTACCCGCTCCCGTGGCGCGTCGACGGCCAGCTGGGCGTCGGTCCGAGCCGCGCCATTTCCGGCGACTGGTCCATCGCGAAAGGCAAGACCGAGACCATCCGCCACCAGCTCGTCGTCTACACCGGCGCACTCAACGACCTCAAGATGACCGAGTCGTGGAAGGCCTACACCGGCCAAACCAACGACACCATCCTCTGGCGCCTCGCCAAGGCCGAGGGCCTGAAGGCCACCTTCCTCACCGGCGAACAGGCCGCCGCCAAAATGACCGTCCCCGCCGGCTTCGAAGCGAAACTCGCCGCCGCCGAACCCATGATCACCCAGCCCATGGCCTTTTGCTGGGACGACCGCGGGCGCATGTGGGTCGCGGAAAATCGCGACTACGAAACCCGCAAGACCGGCTTCGCCAACCACGGCGACAGCCGCATCGTCATTCTCGAAGACACCGACGGCGACGGAAAATTCGACACGCGCAAGGTCTTCGTCGAGGGCATCCCGTTCCCCGCCGCCATCGCCGTCGGCTTCGACGGTCTCTGGCTCGGCGCACCGCCCAATCTCCTCTTCGTCCCGGACAAGAACCGCGACGACCGGGCCGACTCCGCCATCGAGATTCGCCTCACCGGCTGGGGCATCCAAGACCGCCATGAAACGCTCAACAGCCTCAACTGGGGCCCCGACGGCTGGCTGTATGGCTGCCAAGGATTCGCCACCCGCTCGACGGTCGGCAAACCGGCCGATGGCGGAAAACTCTTCAAAAAGGGCGAGCCGTTCCCCGAGAAGCTTCCCGTGGTTGACGGCCAATACCTCGACGGCGGCGTATGGCGCTATCATCCGACCAAGGACCGCTTCGAAATTGTCGCGCACGGTTTCAGCAATCCCTGGGGCCTCGATTTCGACGACCACGGCCAAATGTTCATCACCGCCTGCGTCATCCCGCATCTCTGGCACGTCATCCCCGGCGGCATCTACCACCGCCAGGGCGGCAAACACATCAACCCCGCCATCTACGACGATATCAAGACCATCGCCGACCACAGTCACCGCTCCGCCCACGGCGGCGCCCGCATCTACCTCGCCGATGAATTCCCGCGCGAATATCGCAACCGGATTTTCATGGCCAACATCCACGAGCACGCCGTGCTCACCGATACGCTCGTGCCCAAAGGCTCCGGCTTCGTCGGCCAACACGGCGACGATACGCTCCTCGCCAACGACGCCGCCTGGGTCGGCTTCAGCCTCGAGATCGGGCCCGATGGCGCCGTCTACGTGCTCGACTGGCACGACGGCGACATCTGCGGCAACTCCCTCACCGAAAAGGAAACCGGCCGCATCTTCCGCCTCGCCCCCCAGGGCCTCGCCGGAAAAGCCAATCTCAACCTTGCCGCCCAGTCCGACCTCGAGCTCGTCGCGCTCCTGCAGCATCGCAACGACTGGTATGGCCGCCGCGCCCGCGTGATCCTCCAGCACCGCGCCGCCGAGGGCCGCCTCGATTCCGCCGTGCCCGCGCGCCTCTGGACCATGTTCGCGCACGCGGAAACCGCCGCGCAAAAACTCCGCGCCCTCTGGGCGCTCCACGTCACCCAAAACCTCCCCGCCGATCGCCTGCTCCCGCTGCTCGATCACCCGGAGCCTTACATTCGCGGCTGGGCCGTCCAACTCCTCGGCGAGGACCATTCCGTCGGCCCCGCCGCGTTGAAAAAATTCTCCGCCCTCGCCGTCTCCGATCCGTCGCCCGTGGTGCGCCTCTACCTCGCCTCCGCACTACAGCGCCTCCCGCTCGCCGACCGTTGGCCGATCGCCACGGGTCTCCTCGCCCACGCCGAAGACACCGCCGACCACAATCTCCCGAAGCTGATTTGGTCCGGCGTCGAATCCCTCGTTCCCGTCGACGCTCCCCGGGCCCTCGCCCTCGCCGCCGGCAGCGCCATCCCGCAACTCACCCAGTGGTTCGCCCGCCGCGCCGTCGCCGCCCAACAACTCGAGGCCGTCGCCGCCACCCTCGCGACCGCCTCCTCGCCCACCGCCCGGCTCGCCCTCCTCCAAGGCCTGCGCGACGGACTCGCTTCCCTCGGCCGCCGCGAGACGAGCCCGCCGAAAAACTGGGACGCCACCGCCGCGGCGCTCGTCGCCACCGGTGACGCCCAACTGCGCGAACTCCTCACTCAGGTGAGTCAGCTCCTCGGCGACACCAAGGCCGCCGCCTCCCAGCTCGCGGTCCTCCAAGACCGCACCGCGCCCGTCGAACGTCGCCGCGACATCCTCCGCGGTTTCGCCCGCGATGCCTACGTCGCGTCCCTGCCCACCACGCTCTCGCTCCTCGACGAAGCGCCCCTGCGGCGCGACGCCATCCGCGCGCTCGCCGCGTTCGACGATCCGCGCGTCGCCCAAAACCTCCTCGCCCGCTACGCCGCGCTCGACGCCGCCGACCGGGCCGAAGCCATTCTGACGCTCTCCGGTCGGCAATCCACCGCCCGGGCGCTCCTCGCTGCGCTCACCCAAAACACCATTCCGAAACGCGACGTCACCGCCTTCGCCGCCCGCCAACTCCAGCGCGTGCTCGGCCCTTCCTTCGTCGATTTCTGGGGCCCCGTCGCCCAACCCGCCGGCGACAAGCAGGCCGACATCGCGAACTACAAGCGCCTCCTCACCGACGCCGAGTTCGCCCGCGCCAAACCCGCCCACGGTCGCGCCCTCTTCGAGCGCACCTGCGCCGCGTGCCACACGCTCTACGGCACCGGCGGCAACCTCGGCCCCGACCTCACCGGCTCCAACCGCGCCAATCTCGACTACATCCTCACCGAGATCATCAACCCGAGCGAGGTGATGCTCGAGACCTACCAACTCGTCACCGTCACCACCCGCGACGGCCGCACTCTCTCCGGCAACGCCGCCGCCGAGGACGCCCAGCAACTCACGCTCCGCCTCGTCGGCCAGGACACGATCATCGCGAAATCCGACATTCTCTCCCGCGAGAAATCGCCGCTTTCCCTGATGCCCGAAGGCCTGCTCAAAACGCTCTCGAACGACGAAGTCCGCGACCTCCTCGCCTACCTGCGCACCACCAGCCAGGTCCCGCTCCCGCAACCCTGAGCCCCACGCCGCGCGGCCGCCGGTGAGTCCGGTTTTCTGACTCACCGGCACACCGCCCGCTTGCTCCGCCGCCGTTGTTTCGCCCACCCTTCCCCATGCCCCTCTTCCGACTCGCCGCCCTCCTCCTGCTCGCACTCCCCTGCGCCGCCAGCCCGATCCGCGTGCTTTATCTCGGCACCGCCGACCGCACCCCGCGCATGGCCGCCCACGCCCTGATGCGTGACCTCGGCCGCGACGCGATCTGGTTCGACTACGTCTCCGATCCCGCCGCCGCCACGCCCGAGTTCGCCGCCAAGTTCGACCTCGTCGTCCTCGACGCCCCGGCCGCCCCCTACGCGAAAACGCTCGCCACCGTCCCCGCCGCCAAGCGCCTCGCCGCCGCCGCCCTCGGCGACGCCACCGCCACTGACTACGCCCTCGCCGCGAAACCCAAACTCCTCGCCGCCGTCGGCCTCGACCGCGTCGCCGCGTGGGAAAAATTCCTCGCCCAGCGCGAACCCGAACAGCGCGAAGCCCGCCCCACCATCGCCAACTACGAAAAACGCGCCCAGCCCGTCTCGTTTCAGTTTCCCCTCGGCGTCAAAGGCAGCACCGAACGCACCCAGGTCGCCCCCGATCTCCGCCTCGAACTCTTCGCCGCCGAGCCCGACATCGCCAAGCCCATCTTCCTCGCCTGGGACGAACGCGGCCGCCTCTGGATCGCCGAAGCCCGCGACTACCCGCACGACGTCAAGCCCGACGGCCTCGGCACCGACACCATCAAAATTTGCGAGGACACCAACGGCGACGGTCGCGCCGACAAGTTCACGATCTTCGCCGACCGCCTCAACATCCCCACCGGTTTCGTCTTCACCAACGGCGGCATCGTCGTCGCCCAGTCGCCGCGTTTCCTCTTTCTGAAAGACACCAACGGCGACGACAAAGCCGACGTCCGCACCGAGATCATGACCGGCTGGGGCATCAACGACACCCACGCCCAAGCCAACAATCTCCATTACGGCTACGACAACTGGCTCTACGGCGCCGTCGGTTACTCCGGCTTCAAAGGCACCGTCGGCGGCGTCGAGAAACAATTCGCGCAGGGCACCTACCGCTTCAAAGCCGACGGCTCCGCCCTCGAATTCCTCCACCAGTTCACCAACAACACGTGGGGCCACAGCGCCAACGAGTTTGGCGACCAGTTCGGCGGCACCGCCAACAACGCCCCCATTTTCTTCGGCGGCCTCCCCGCCTCCATCGTCCCCAAAGGCACGCGCGCCATGACCGCCAAGCGCATCAACACCGAGGACAAGACCCACACCCTCACGCCGAACTTCCGCCAGGTCGACGTCATGGGCGGCTACACCGCCGCCGCCGGCAGCGCGTTCATTTACTCCGACAACCTCCCCGCCCGCCTCCAGGGCAAGGCCATGATCTGCGAGCCCACGATGAAAACCATCGCGCTCTTCGACGTGCAACGCGACGGCGCCGGTTACGCCGCCCACGACGCCTTCAACCTCGTCGCCAGCAGCGACGAATGGCTGTCCCCCGTCTTCGCCGAGGTCGGCCCCGACGGCGCCGTCTGGTTCTCCGACTGGCAGAACTACATCATCCAACACAACCCCACGCCCAGCCCCGAGCGCGGCGGCTACGCCGCCAAAACCGGCGTCGGCGGCGCCCACGAAAACCCCCTCCGCGACCACGGCCGCGGCCGCATCTACCGCGTCGTCTGGGAAAAAGCCCAACCCGCCACGCTCACTTCCCTCACGGCGGCCTCCACCGCGCAACTCGTCGCCGCCCTCGGCCACGGCAACCCCTTCTGGCGCCTCACCGCCCAGCGCCTCCTCGTCGAAGGCCAACGCACCGACGCCGCCCCCGCGCTCAAATCCACCGTCGCCGCACCCGCCCCCCTTCCCGCCCTCCACGCCCTCTGGTCTCTCCACGGTCTCGGCCGGCTCGACGAGGCCACCCACCGCGCCGCGCTCAGCCACCCCGACGCCGCCGTCCGCCGCAACGCCACCCGCGCCCTCGGGCGCGACGCTGCCGCCGTCGCCCTCTACTTCGCCTCCGCTGTCATCAGCGATGCCGACACCCTCACGCGCCTCGCCGCCTTCGCCAAGCTCGCCGAGTTCCCCACGACCCCGCAAATCAAGTCCGTCGTCACCGCCCTCGTCCGCAATCCCGCCAACCAAAGTGACGAGTGGCTCCGCGAGGCCACCCGCCTCCTCGGCAAGGTCCACGGCGCCACGCTCTATCGCGAAGGCCCGAATCTCCTCCCCAACCCCGGCTTCGAAATCGCCGGCGCCAACGGTCTCCCCGCGGGCTGGACCCGCCGCGACTATGGCACCCGCGAAGGCAACACCACCGCCGCATGGTCCCTCGTCTCCACCCCCAAGGAAATCCACGGCGGCCAGCAAGCCCTCCGCGTCAGCACCCGCGGCGACGCCGACACCAGCCTCCACGCCAACGTCCCGCTCAAGCCCAACACCCAATACCGCCTCGCCGGTTGGATCAAAACCCACACCCTCTCCGGCCGCGTCAGCCTCAACCTCCACGGCGCCCGTCTCGAAACCGAGATCATCCGCCGCCGCGACACCGATTGGTCCGAGGTCGAACTCGAATTCAACAGCGGCGCCCTCACCACCGCCTCCGTCAACGTCCTCCACGTCGCCCGCGGCGACGCCTTCTTTGACGACGTGCGTCTCGCCGAACTCATTCTCGTCGACGACGGCACCAAGCTCGC
>CAJAYO010000476.1 GCA_903948415.1 uncultured Opitutia bacterium
ATCGTGCCGCAGATCTGGAATTTCCGGGATTTCCCCGCGGCGGTGGAGAAGCTTCCCGCCGAACTCAAGTCGCAGCCCGTCGTGATGTTCTGTACCGGCGGTATCCGCTGCGAGAAGGCTGGTCCGTTCATGGCCATGCAGGGGTATACCGATGTGTTGCAGCTCGACGGCGGTATCCTGAAGTATTTCGAAGAGGTGGGTGGCGCGCATTACGACGGCGAGTGTTTCGTCTTCGATGAACGCGTGGGCGTGGGACCTGACCTTCGCGAGACCGGTTCGGTCATCTGTTTTAACTGTCAGATGCCGTTGACCATCGAGGATCAGCAGCGTTCCGATTACGTCTATGAGCAGAGTTGCCTACACTGCATCAACGGTAAGCCCAAGGGTCGGGGCAATACCGCGCAGCGCGGGGCTTGAGGCTTACCAGCGGAGTTCGGAGAGGCTGAAAACGCGGCGGGCACCTTTCGGCAGACGCACCTGCAAGGACGCGTCGTCCTTGTCGCTGAGGATACCCGTACGGAGTAGCAAGCTGTCGAGGCCCACGCCGGCGGCTCCCGCAATGTCGTGTTCTGGGCTATCGCCGATCGCCAGGACCGTCATCGGCGCGGGATTGCCCAGCGCGGCGAGCGCGGTGCGATAGATATCAATGTGCGGTTTGCCGAAATAGCGGAGCACGGCGCCTTTACGTTCGAGCTCGAGGGCGATGGCGCCGGCTGAAGGGCGGACGCCTTTGGGCGTGAGCATCTCCAGGTCGGGATTACAGACGGCAATCGTGACGCCGCGTTTGGCCGCCGGGGTGAGGTCGCGAATCTGTTCGCGCCAGTTGCGGTCGGGTTCCTGGCAGGCGGCGAGGATGATGCCTTCCGCTTCGTCGGGCCAGCTGAGCGTAAAGCCGAGGTCGCCGAAGCCGTAGTCGTCGCCGGGTTTGCCGGAGATATGGACCTTGGCGCCGGCACCGAAGCCAGCGCCGAGGGCGCCGGAGCGGATCGCCGCTTGGGCGGCGTCGCCGGACGTGACCACTGCGTCGAAGTGTTCCGGGCCGAAGCCAAACTTCGCGAGGCGGAGGATATTGTCTGCGCCGGTCTTGGCTGAATTAGAAAGCACGGCGACTTTGCCGCCGCTTTCACGGAAGCGGCGTAGCGCCTCGGCGGCGTGAGGGTAGGCGACGGTGCCGTCGTGCAGTGTGCCGAACTGGTCGACGAGCAGGGCGCCGTATTGGCCGGCGATTTCGGCAAGACCGGCGATGGGCGAAAGCGTGCTCATGCGAAGCTGATCTCGTGGCCGAGGGAACGCCAAGCCAGTCGGGCGGCCCCGGCCGCGGCCTCTTCGCTCCAGGAAGGAGTCTGCGGCACGCCGAGAGCGGCCGCGCGCAGGGTCATCCAAGCCGCGCTACGGGAGCCGCCGCCCGCGTGGCGGACGCTGCGTAATGCGGGTCCGCCCAGTTCAGCAAGTTTGGCGAAGCCCGTCTGCTCGACGCGGGCGAAGGCTTCATAGATGCCCTGCAGGAATTCGGCGTCGGAAGCCGGCCGAGGTGTCAGGCGAGGGGCGAGTTTCGCATCGGCGATCGGGAAGCGTTCGCCGACGGATGGCAGGGGGTAGTAATGGGTACCCGTCGGTTTTGCAGGGTTGAGCGAAAGTTCGAGGGTGGCCAGTTTTTCGGCCGTGAAGAACTGCAGGAGCGTCTTGCCGCCGCAGTTGGAGGCGCCCCCGGCCAGCCAAGTATCGCCGATGCGGTGGCTATAGATGCCGAGTTCGGGCGCGAAGAT
>CAJAYO010000477.1 GCA_903948415.1 uncultured Opitutia bacterium
GACCGCGAAGCTGCGGGCGGCGGGCATCGCGGTGTGGGGTGAACCGACGCGCGTGCCCGAGGGCGTCGTGAAATTCGATTCCGGCAGCGGCGGGAAGACTCTGGTCTATTTTCTCGATCCGGACGGCGTGATCGTAGAGTTGGCCGAATACCGGTGAGGCCGCGGGCGGCCTATGCCCGCCGCGGCGCGTTCCCCCCCCGATCTTGTCCCTGCAGTGGGTGTGGCTGCCGCAGTTAGACGCGGCGGCGCGGTAGCAATCCCCGTGGGTCAGCCGGGCGCCGGCGGAGGTGCCGTCGATGCCGACGCGCGCCCGGTCCATTTCGGGCCGCGTCCGCGCCGCGGCCCGGATCCAGCGCACGCGGTCGGGCCGCCCGGCGTCGCCGAGGTTCGGCCAGCCGGCGTCGCGAAACGTCTTCGCCCGGTGGCTCGGGCCCAGGCCGTCGATCTGGACGACGATGAACCCGGGTTCGGCCTGTTCCTGCGTGGCTGAAAACGCGCGGCACGCCTTCGGCCCAAACGCCCCGTACGGCCGGCGCCGGTACTTTCGATCCGCGGATATTTTTTCGCCGGGCGGCGCGGGACCGGACGGGGACCAACGCCTCAGGGCCCCGGCGCAAAACCGTCTTCGGTGCCGGGCTGCACGCGGTATTGCCCGGTGCGGGCGGTGCCGACGCGGTAGTTGTAGAGTTCGATGCCGCGGGTGAGTTCGAGCAGGCCGACCGTGCCGTCGCGATTCGTATCCGAGGCGTGATAACGCGTGAGGGTGACGACCGTGCCCAACGGGCGCGCGAGATCGGCCGCGAACCCGTCTTCGGTCGGCGTGCCTGCAACCGCGTAGGCGCCGGTGCGGGTCGTGCCCTTGCGGGCATTGTAGAGCTCGATCACGCGGGTGAGCTCCACGAGGCCGATGCGGTAATCGCCGTCGGTGTCCGCCGAATGCGGCAAGAGCGCGGCGGGCACGAGGAGCGGATCGTTCTTCGCGAGCACGAGCCCGGCCGCGGCGCTCTGGGTGACGACGAGTTGGCCGGTGATCGACTGGGCGCCGGTGGCACTCTCGGGCACGTTGAGCGTGTAAGTGAACGTCACGGGGCTGGGCGGAATCGCCGTCCATGCCCATTCGGCGAGACCGGTGGCATTGACGGCCGGTTTGGTCTGCGGCGCGGTGCCGGCGTCGGCGGCGAAGCTCCAGCCGACGGGGAGCAGCACCTGCCAACCGAGACTCGTCGGGGCCGCGCCCGCATAGGTGATGGTATTGGTGACGGTGACGGTCTTACCCGGGACGAAGCCGCCGGCACTCGCGGCGGCGAGGGCGTGGGTCGCGCGCACGTCGAGCACGGCGAGCGTGGCGACGCGGCTGGGCGTGGTGCCGACGTCGTTGGTCACGTCGACCTGATAGGTGTTGGCGGCGGAAAGCGGGGTGTTGGCGAACGCGAGCGTGGCCGTGGTCGCGCCGTCGATGGCGGTGCCGTTGCGTTTCCATTGGTAACGCAGGGTGGGCGAACCGGTGGCGGCGACCGTCAGCGTCGTGCCGGTATCGACTCCGATGACCCGGTCGGCCGGTTGCTGGGTGATGGTCGGAGCGGAAAGGGCCGCGGTCGCGCTGAGCGCGAGGTGGTCGAAGGTCATCCGGAAGGCGACGATGCCCGCGGTGCCGCCGCCGATGGTCCAGCCTCCAATGTGAGCGCGATTGAAACCGCCGGGCCATGGCGCGAGCGGGATTTGCACCGCCGTCATCGTGCCCACGGCGAAGAGCGAGGTGCTCACGGAAATCGTATGGGTGACGAGTTCCGCGTCCTCGAATTGCAGCACGAGCGAGGGCGCGAGGTTGCCGGGGTCGCGGCGGGCGAAGACGGTGACGTAGTTCAGTCCCGTGGCGTCCAAGGCCTGTCCGCCGGCGCCCCAGCCATTGACGTCGGTGGCCGAGCCGGCGACGACGATCGTATCGGGGTTGCGCGTGACGTTGTTGACCCAATTGGTTCCGAGGATGACCGCGCCCGTCGCGCCGGGGGAGTTGAAGGTGTCCAGATTCAGAGTTTGCGCGCGGGCGAGCACGGCGGCGCACACCAGCAAAACAAACACCCGGAGGCGGGGCCGGCGCGGGGTGGCGAACCGTTCCCGCCGGGACGTCGCGAGAAGACGGGCGGGGACATCGCGTCCGGGGGGCGCGGCGGGGCCGAGGAGATCAACGCAGCTCATAGACTTCGACGAGGGCGACGCCGGTGGTGCCGGCGGGGCCGGAGACCTGCGCGGTGTAGGGACCGGGGGCGAGGGTGATCAGCAGCGCGGAGTCGGCGCTGCCGGCCGCGAGGGCGAAGGCCCCGGCCTGGGCCCCGGCAAGCGCGATCGCCGCGGCGTCGGTGGAGGTGGACCAGCCGACGTTGCGCGCGATCGCGGTGGGGCCGGAGAACACGGCCAGCTGCGCCGCGGGCAGCGCGCCCGTCACGCCAAAGGCGGCCAGCCCCGGGCCGACGGCGCGAACGAGGTAGCGCTGCGGCGTCGTGCCCTCGACCACGAGGCCGACGATGAGGGTGTCGGCCTCGCTGCCGGCGAAGGCCCGGATGGAGAGGTTGGTGATCCGTTGGCCGGGCGCGGCGGTGGAGAGATCGTAGGCTTCGACCAGACCGACGCCGATCCGGGTGTCGGCGCTGCCGATCACCGCGGAGTAGGTGCCGGGCGCGAGCGTCGCGATCAGCGCCGAATCCGCGCTGCCGGCGGTGAGCGCAAACGCGCCGACGCGCGCGGCCGACGCGGCGAGCGCCTCGCCGGCCCCGCTGCCGGACCAGCCGACGTTGCGGGCGAGCGGGGTCGTGTGGCCGCTTTGGAAGAGTTCGAGGGTCGGGGCGGCGACCGTCCCGGGGACGCCGAAGCCGGCGAGACCGGGACCGACGGCGCGGAGGAGGACGGGCTTGGGCGCTTCGCCCGCAATCACGAAACCGGCAATCGTGACCCGTTCACCGGCGCCGGCGAGGGCGCGGGCGGAGAGGTTCCCGAGGCGGGACACCGGAGCCGTCGGCGGCGTGACCACCGGCGGGGTCACCCCGGGCGGCGGGAGCACAGCCGCGGTGGCGAAGGACACCGAACGGATGACGTCGGGCGCGGCGTTGTAGGCGTCGCTGCCGGGTTGCGACGCGCGGACCGTGACGATCCCGGGGGCCGTCGCCGAGAGCGTGGCGCCTTCGAGCATCGCGGAACCGACGACCACCGCAAACGTGACGGGCAGGCCGGACGTCGCGGTGGCGGCGAGCGGGAAAGAGGAAACGCCGGCGGGCGGACTGAGGAGCGGGGGAAAATTGATGCTCTGCGTCTGCTTCGTGGTGGTGAACGCAAGGTCGGTGGACGCGGGCTGATAGTTGGTGGAGCCGGCCTGGGTGGCGCGGAGCGTGATCGTGGCGGCGCCGGTGGGCGTGACCGTCGTGCCGTTCACCGTGGCGGGACCGGCGAGCACCGCGAGCGCCACCGGCTCGCCCGAACTCGCGGAGGCCGTGACCGGAAACGCCGTGCCGACGCGGAGCGTGGCCGGGAGCGGCGCGAAGGAGATGGCCTGGGTGGCCCGGGCGATAACGAGGGTGCCGGTCGCGGTGCCGGCGTAAACCGCGTCCTTGACGGTGGCCACGACGGCATAGGTGCCGGCGTTGGTCGGCGCGGTCGGGCTGCCGCCGTAGGTGAACGTCACGGCGAGGCCCGCCGGCAACGTGGCGGCGGTGGCGGATTGGGGGGCGCCGGTGTAGGTGGCGGCGAGGGCGCCGAGGGTGACGGTGGCGGGTGGGGCGGTGATCGAAAGAATGAACCCGCCGCTCACGGCGCTGCCGGCGGCGTTGGTCACGGTGCAGGTGTAGGTGCCGGCGTCGGACGGCGTGAGGTTGGCCAGCGCGAGCGTGGCGGTGGTGGCCGAGGGATTCGCCGGGAGGGCCGTCGTGGAGTTCTTGAACCACTGGTAGGTGACCGGCCCGGTGCCGGTGGCTGTGACCGAAAACGTGATACTCTCGCCGGTGGCCTTGGTTTGCGCGCCGAAATTGCCGCTGACCCCGGGCGCCACCGTGCCGGTCGTGGCCGTGGCGTTGAGCGCGAGGTGGTCGAAGGTCGCGCGAAACGGCGTGGTCCCCACCCCGCCGCCGCCGATACTCCAGCCCGTGATCTGGGCGGGGGCGAAGCCGCCCGTCCAGCCGGTGATCGGGATCTGCACCGTCGTGAGCGAGCCCACCGCGAACGCCGCCAGGCTGACGGAAAAAATCTGCGTGTTGAGATTCCCGTCCTCAAACTGGATCGCGAAGGTCGTCGCGGCGTTGCCGGCGTCGCGCTGGGCGGTGACCGTGACGAAATTCAGTCCGGTGGCATTGAGGGTGAGGCCGGTGGCGCCCCAGCCGTTGTCGTCGCGGGCGGTGCCGCCGACGGTGAGGGTGGCGGCGTTGGGGGTGACACTGCCGACCCAGGTCGTGCCGGAGCGCACGGAGCCGGTGGCGGAGCCGGCGTTGAACGAATCGAGCAAAATCGTTTGCGCCGCGCCCACGCCGGAGGACATCCCCACGGCCAGCAGGGTGACCGCACGATACCACCGAAAATGCGGGCGAAAGCGCGACATAACCGGCCGAGTCCTTAGCGGGGCCGGGACCGGCGACGATCGGCGACGCCGCCGAGGGCAGCGAGGCCGGCGAGCAGGGCGTACGTGCCGGGTGCGGGACTCGCGCTCCCGCCGGGGATCGCCGCGGGCCCAAAATCGAGGGTCCCCGAGGGCAACGGGCTGTTGACCACGGTGCGCGGCGCGACGGCGAAGCGCGACGTGCTCACGGAGCGCACGCGGGTGCGTCCGAGGGTTTTCC
>CAJAYO010000478.1 GCA_903948415.1 uncultured Opitutia bacterium
CGATGGTGAAGGAAGCCCGCGAGTGGGTCCGCAGCGGCAAACTCGGCAAACTCATGAAGATCGTCGTCGAGTATCCGCAGGGCTACGCGATCACCGCGCTCGAAGCGAAGACCGTCAGCAAAATCGCCAACTGGCGCATGGACCCGAACGTCTCCGGCGTCTCCAACTGCATGGGCGACATCGGCACCCACGCCCACAACCTCGCCCGCTACATCACCGGCCTCGAGGTCGAAGAAATCTGCGCCGAGCTCTCGACCTTCATCCCCGGCCGCCTTCTCGACGACGACGGCAACTGCCTCGTCCGCTTCAGCGGCGGCGTAAAAGGCATCCTCTTCGCCTCGCAGATTTCCAGCGGCGAGGAAAACAACCTCAACATCCGCGTCTTCGGCACCCAGGGCTCGCTCCAGTGGTTCCAGGAAAACCCAAACGAGCTCATCTGGAAAAAAGCCGACGCCCCGCAGCAAATTTACCGCCGCGGCAACAACTACGTCAGCGCCGCCGCCGCCGGAGCCACGCGCACGCCCTTCGCGCACCCCGAAGGTTTCATCGAAGCCTTTGCCAACGTCTACCGCAGCGCCGCCGTGGCCATGGCCGACTCCCTCGCAGGCCGCAAAGCCCCGAAGGAAGGCTACGATTTTCCGACGATCACCGACGGTTTGGCCGGCATGGCCTTCATCGAGACCGCCGTGAAGTCCGGCAAAGCCGGCGCCAAGTGGGTCAAGTTCCCGACGCTCTAAACCACCGGATTACGACAGCGCGTTCAACTGAGCGTTGGCACCGGCCAGCCGCTGCGCGAGACTGCGCACGACGAACCGGTGCAGCTTGTTCGCGAGTTCGGGCCGGCGCTCCTCCAGAACGGCAACCTGTGCGCCACTCAGCTTGAGCGCCCGGGTCGGCACGTCGGCCACGACGTCCGCCGCGCGGGCCGCACCCGTGTAAAGCCCCATTTCGCCGACCACCGTGCCGACCGTAAAGGTCCGCAACCGGAGCCGCCGTCCCCCGGCTTCTGTCGTGTCACCGAGCCGCAGATAGACGCTTACGCGACCGTGCTCGATGATGAACATCGAATCACTGGAGTCTCCTTGCTTGATCAGCGGCGCATCGCACGCCACCTCGACGCGCTCAAAATGCGTAATGAGATAGGTGACTTCTTCGGCGGAAAGGACCCCGGCGAGGGCCGCCTGAAATTCCGCACTCGGCAGCGCCGCCGCGATCACTTGGTCCTCACACCACTCGAGCGCATGATCGATATCGGGAAAGGTGCGCAACGTGAGGTTGTCGGCCTCCACCCCGCCCAGCCGCAGCACCGATTCGACCTCACGCGACATGCCCGTAAAAACGAGGGTGATCTTCGCGTCCGCGCACAGTGTCCGCAATTTCTTGAGCGCCACGGTCGACGACCCGTCGACCCCGTGCACGAGGCGAAAATCGAGCAGCACAAACCGCGTCCGATCCAACGCCGCCCGCGCCTCGTCGAGCAGCCGGCTCGTGGTACCGAAGAACAGGAAACCTTGCAGAACAAACCCGCGCATCGCCTGCCCGTGGGTCCGGAGAATCTCAGCTTGCTGCGCCGGCCGCTCGACGTTGGACCGGCGATTGATCAGGGAGAAGTTGCCGCGGATCGTCGGGCTCTTGCTGAGCGTAAACACGAAGCTGACGCACGCGGTCACCAGTCCGAGCATCACCCCGGGCACCATGCCGTGGACCGCCACGCTCCCCAGAATCGCCAGCACGATCAAGTAGTCGCTCCAGGGCATGGTCCGCCGGGATTCGACCATCCACGTCATGAGCAGGCCGATGCCGAAAAAGAGAATCAGCCCGGTCAACACCGGCTTCGGCATCAAACCGATCAAGCCCGGAGCGAGGAGCGCCGCGCCGAGCACAATCAGCGCACAGAGGAGACCGGACCAGCGCGAGTTCGCCCCCGCCTTCAGATTCAGCATGCTCCGATTGAACGAATTCACCGCCACCATCCCGCCGCCGAAACCGATCAGCAGGTTCGCCAGACCGAGCGACTTGAGCTCCGTATCGGCGTCCCCTTCGCGGTTGGTCGCCACTTCGAGGCTCGTCGTGTTCAGCAAGATCGTGATGACCGCGACCATCGTCATCGCTCCGAAATCCTTGGTATGCAGCAAAAGCAAATCCCACCGCACGTCCCCGTAGGGAAAATTCCCGGCATGCGTCCAATCCCCGACCTGCAGCGGCGCCATCAACAATCCCGCCTGCCGGGCCGCCGCCAGATCCATCCCCCAAGCCATCCGCACGGCGTGAAACACCACCATCGCCCCGACCAGCACGAGCGGGATCACGAGGAAATGCCGGATCACGCGGGTCAGCACCAGTAACGCTACCGCGACCAGCGCCACACTGCTCCACGCCAGCGGGTGCACCTCCGCGACCACCCCAAGATTGGACACGGTCAGCGACTCGCCGGTCAGCATTTTCCACGAGCCTGCCAGCAGCAGGTAGCCGCTGCCGGCGAGAAATCCCCCCACCACCGGATGCGGAATATAACGCACGTAGCACCCCCACCGCAGTCGGCCCATCACAAACAGAATCAAACCGCAGCCCGAGGCGGAGAGAAAGAGCGACATCAGCGCCGTCGGCACGAGCTCCGCGGGAGCCACCCTGGACCCCTGCAAAATATCACTGGTCACGGCCGCCAGCGTGAACGCCAGAATGGCCGCCGGATTCGAGTCGGGACCGCCCAAGCCGAAGAAAAACGAACTTCGCCAGGCCAACATGGCCATCACGACCACGCTGCTCACCAGCGCCGCGATCACTGCGCGCCCCACAAACGGCTCCAGCGGCCCGCCAAACACCAGCCCGCCAAAACTGCCCGCGTAGGCAATGGTCACGACCGCGCAGAGCGCTGCGGCCACCAGATTGGGTGTGAAGGCCTTCGTGGCGGCCCCGGAAATGGACATTGTGCAAACCGTGAGCGACTCGCGTGCCGAGCCAACCCCGCTTGTGTTACATTCTCATGGCGTGCCGGCGCTCGCGCCGTTCTTCCGCAGCTGCTCGACCCAGACTTCAAACTCCTTCCGCGGCATGAACCGCAGCGACGCGCTGTTGATGCAGTAGCGCAGCCCGCCCTGCGCCCGCGGCCCGTCCGGAAACACGTGGCCCAAGTGCGCGCCGTCGACGCTGCAGTGCGACTCCACGCGCCGCATCCCGTGGCTCGTGTCCACCGTCTCGCCCACCCACGCCGGCTCGATCGGCTTCGTAAAACTCGGCCAACCCGTGCCGCTCTCGAACTTGTCCCGGGAATCAAACAGCGGCGTGACGCTGCACACCGAGAAATACACCCCGTCCTCATGGTGGTCCCAATACGCGTTCTGAAACGGCGGCTCCGTGCCCTGCTGCCGCGCCACGCGAAACTGCATCGGCGTCAACCGCGCCTGCCACTCAGCGTCCGTGTGCCGCACCGTCGCCTTGCTCAGATCGATGACCACGTGCGACGGCAGCCCGCAGGCCGAGAGTTCCCCCGGCGCACACTCGGGCGCATCTTTGGCTTTGGGCGTCACCGGCACGGACGCAGGACTGGATTTGGTCATGTTGAATTTGGCGCCGACGCCGGCCACGACGGCCTGCGCCCG
>CAJAYO010000479.1 GCA_903948415.1 uncultured Opitutia bacterium
CGGGCGAGGAGGGCGAGGGCCTGGTTGAGGTAGTGGGCGGCGGTCTCGTCGTCGCCGGCGACGTCGAGGTAGACGAGTTCGTGATACTGCTCGGCGAGGCGCACGGCGTGGAGGGCGGCGTCGGGTTCGGCGGCGAGGCGCTGGGCGAGTTCCTTGAGGCCGCTCTCGTAGCGCTCGAGCATCGTGCTCAGAATATTCTGCGAGTAGATGCGCACCTGTTCGTCACTGTCTTGGAGCCCTTTTCGGAGGAGCGGAAGGGCGAGCTGCGGGTCGAGGTCGCGGAGGGCGAGGATGGCGTTGCGGCGGAGCTGGGTGCGGGGGCTCTGGAGGATTTCGACGACGGACCGGCTGGCGGCGGCGGCGGGCAACGAGTCGGTGAGGGCGGTCTGCGGTTCGTCGTTCCACACGAGGTAGCGGCGCGCGCTGCGGTCGACGGGCGGCAGGCGGAGGGTGAGCACGAGGGCCAGCGAAGTGAGGGGGCCGAGGACCGGGAAGAGGACGGCGGGCGCGGCGGTGAACCACCAGAGCGGACGTAGGGCAACGGGCAGCAGACCGGCGGCGCCGTAGCCCCAGGCGAAGGCGCCGGCGACGTGGGCGAGCAGGGGCCCGCCGACCGGCTGGTCGCAGACCAGCAGATACAGCGCGAAGGAGTGGAGGAGCGCGCCAAGGGTGCAGGCGATGAGGCGCAGGGGGGTCATGGGGCGTCGAGTTGGGCCAGGACCGCGGCGGCGTCGCGGGCGACGCCGACCTCGAGGCGGCGGATGACGACCTCGGCGGGCCACGGACCGCTTTGTTTCAGGAACTGACGGCAGCGCTCGGTGAAGATGCTGGCGCCGCGTTCGCCGACGAGCGGCAGCAAAACGACGAGGTGCGGTTCGGGGCGGCCAAGTTCGGCGGCGTAGTCGCCGGCGCGCACGGCCCCGAGCAGGGCGGACTCGAAGCGCGATTGTTCGGCGGCAGGTGCACCGGGCAGCGTGAAGAGGACGACGGAGGAGGTGAGGCGGTGACGTTCCTGGGCCACGAAGGCCAGATCGAGCAGATGGCGGAAATGGTCGCGGATGAAGACGCGTTGCGCACCGCGGCCGGCGACGATGCGGTAGCGGCCGGCGGCACCCGAAGCGAGATCGAGGGCTTCGCCGGCCCAGTCGCAGATGAGGGCGATGAGATTGGCGGACTGCGCGGTAAAGGCGATGAAGGGGAGGCCGGTGACGACGAGGAGGGCGCGCACGTGGCCGTCGGCGTCGCGGAGGGGCGCGGCGATGAGCGTGGGCTCGCCGGCGGGCGGATCGCGCCGTTGCAGGGGCTCCGGCAGGGTGACGAGGGAATTGCGGTCGAGGGCGAGCCGGACGACGGGGGAGGCGGCGGGGGGCAGGGAGGCGGGGAGGTGGGTGTCGCGGCCGATGAAGGCGAGGCGGAGCAGCGGTTGATCGGGCGCGGAGACGGCGTAAATCGCGGCGTCCGCGAGGCGGGCCTGGCGTTTGAGGAACTGGAGGACTTCCGCCGGGAGGTCTTCGGCCGAAGACGCGTAGAGGCGGCGGAGCTCGGTATCGAGGGCGCTCACCTCGCCGTCGCGGGCGGCGACCACGCGGTCGAGTTCATCTTTGACGCCGCGGAGATAGCGGACGTCGGAATCGAGGCGCCGGACGGAGGTCGTGAGTTTTTCGAGCTGGGCCTCGGCCTGGGTGTGTTCGCGGCGGAACCAGCCGAAGAGTTCACCGCAGAGGGCCCCGATGAAAACCAGGCTGGCGTGAAGATAGGGCGTGGCGGTCAGGGCGGCGCGGACCGAAGCGGGGGGGGGGCGGCGGGCAGCGGGCCGGCCAACACGATTTGCTGGAGGACGATGAGGGCGCTCGCCGTCAGGCCGGCGAGGATACCGGGAAGGAAACCGTAGCGGCCGCCGAGGAGAAGGGGGAGGAGGAGGTAGGGCGACGGGTTGAGATTGGTCCACCCCGGGTGGGCGCGGTCGAAGAGCAGATTGGCGCCGACGATCGCCGCGGCGACGACGGCCGCGTCGAGGGCGATCGACTTAGGACGGAGGACTGCCGGTAACGACATGAGGCGGGGGGGGCGGAACGCGAACGGGACGGCGGGACGTCCGGCCTACTTGGTCTCCACGCGGCGGAGACGGTTGCCGGTGACAGGGAGGTCGCGCACGAGGGCGCGGACGGCTTTTTGCGCGGCGGAGGTGACCGAGGCGAAGGCGTAGCCGACGTTGGTGCCGCTGCCCTGCCAGAGGGTTTGGCCGGTGGCGGCGTCGATCAGACGGAGCGTGAGGCCGACGGCGGGGTCGCCGTCGAGGTCGGTCTTGTAGCGATACTCGTGGACCGTGCCGATGAGGAGATGGGTGGCGCCGACGGTGCGGGCGAGTTCGGCGTAGCGACCGTCCGGGCCCTGGGCTTTGTCGGCGGCGGAGCGGAGCAACGTTTCCTCGGTTTGGAAGAGGGGCAGGCCGGCTTCGACGAGCGCGCTGCCGGTCATTTCGGTGAGGGCGCGGCCCGCGTGCTCATCCGTCGTCGCGTTGACGAAGGGAGGGAGGAGGAGGCGTTCGACGCGGAGACTGCCGGTGGCGCCGCCCTGGGTGACGACGGTGGCGCAACCGGAGGCGAAGACGAGGAGGCCGAGAGCGAGGAGGCGGATCATGGGAGGGAAGGGACGGCGAACGGATGCGGAGACGAGGCGGTCAGTAATAGGAGCGGACGAAGAGAGTGAGGAGCAGGGCGGCGGAACCGGCGTTGCTGGAGATGGCGCTGGAGGCGTAGCCGAACTCCCCGGACAATTCGATGCTTTTGCGGGGAAAGCAGGAAAGCGCGAGGGAGGCATTCCAGCCGGCGGTGGCCAACGCAAAATCGTAGTCGGCGCCGGCGGCGAAGCGGCCCCGCCAGGCGGAGGTGAGGCGGTCGGCGAGCACGAGGCCGAGGCCGTGGCGGTTGAGACGCAGGGAAACCAGATTGGCGATGAGGGACTGCTGGGCCGGGGCGCCAAAGGCCGGGTCCGCGAGCGGGTCGACGAGGGAGAGCGGGGCGGTGGAGTCGGGGGCGAACGTGGCGAGGGCGCCCCGGTAGCCGACGGCGAGCCGCGGACCATGACCTTCGCGGGTGAGGGTTTGGTCGAGCGTGAGGTCGAGGCCGGCGCCGCGACCGAGGGCGTGGCCCCCGACGCGGACGGTGCGGAGCTGGGCGCGGGCGAGAAACACCAGGTCGGCTTCGATGAGCCAGCTGAGCGCGAGGCCGGCGCGATGTTGGCGGCCGTCGAGCGCTTCGAGGGCCAAGCTGTCGGTGGCCCGCTCGTTGACGAAGGCGTCGAGCGCAACCGCGCGCTCCGGGGCGAACCGGTAGTGAACCCGGGCGCCGGCGAGGAGGCCTTCGCGGGAGGCGCCGAGCGAGGCGTCGCTCCACCAGCGGCGGTCATAAACGGTGGTGAGGGTGCCGACGGTTTCGGCGCGCGGCGCGTGGGCCGCCCGCTGCGCCGGTGCGGCGTCGAGCGAAACGTCGTCGCGGGTGTAACGGAGGTCGAGCCAGTGGCGGTCGGTGAGGTGGCTGGCTTGGTTGAAGCCGTAGCGCCAGACCCGGGCGCGGTTCAGCCGGGTCGAGGCGGCCGAGGCCTCGATGCGCGGGAGGTGTTCGCGGTAGAGGCCGTCGAGGACGCGGCGGACTTCGGTGCGGAGATCGTGGGCGAGGGCGTGGTGGCGGAGCAGTTCCTGGTAAGAGAGCATCGCGCGATGCCAGTCGCCGGCGGCGAGGGCGGCGGAGGCGAGGTCGGTCTCGTAGGGGTAGGGGCGGGCGATAAACTGCTCGTGCTTGAGCTCGCGGAGCACGGCGTTGGCCTCGGCATAGCGTTTCGCGAGATAGTGGCCGGCGCCGAGGAAATAGCGGCCCTGGTGGTCGCCCGGATAGAACGCGAGGTAGCGTTGGGCGAGCCGCAGGACGGCGGCGGCATCCTTCTGTTCAACGGCGAGGGAGGCGAGGGCGAGGAGGGTCTGGCGGTCGGACGGATTGGCGGCGAGAATTTTGGTGGCGAGGGCCGCGGCGAGATGGGGTTGGCTGAGACGGGCGTAAAGGTAAACGAGGTAGCGCAGGTCTTCGATGGGGAGGGTGGCGGCGCGATCGAGAATCTCGTGATCGGAAAGCGGGGCCGGGGGGGCGTTTTCGGCCGACTGCGCCGCGGGCAGGCCCGCGCAGCCCAGGGCGAGGGCGAGGAGTCCGGCGTCGTGGCGAGGGGCGGTGCTCACGGTTTGCCGCCCGAGGTGGCGAGTTGGGTGGCGAGGC
>CAJAYO010000480.1 GCA_903948415.1 uncultured Opitutia bacterium
GGAGGGGTGGCCGACGCGGGCGATCATGCGGCGGAGGTTTTCCTCGATGCGGTCGGGGTAAACGAGGAGGGCCGGGGAGGGAAGGGCGGAGAGTTCGGGCCCAAGGGCGGAGAGCTCAGAGCTGAGAGCGGAGAGCGGAGCGGTGACGGGGTCGGACATAGCGGCGAGGGTGGGGATTTTTTTTCTCAGCTCGCGGCACTTAGCGACTGAGTTCGAAAATCGCCTCGATTTCGACGGCGATGTTACCGGGGAGGGGACCCATCCCGACGGCGCTGCGGGCGCCGATGCCGAGTTCGGGGCCCCAGATTTCGGCGAAGAGTTCGGAGCAGCCGTTGATGACTTTCGGGTGGTCGTAGAAATCGGGCGCGGAGTTGACCATGCCGAGGAGTTTGATGACGCGGTGCACGCGGTCGAGGGAGCCGAAGTGCGCGCGGAGGTTGGCGAGGATGGCGAGGCCGACCTGGCGGGCGGCGGCATGACCGGCAACGAGGTCGAGGTCGGCGCCGACGCGGCCGGTGATGAGCGAGCCGTCGGTGCGGACGGGGCCGTGGCCGGAGACGTAGGCGAGGCCCTGGACGACGACGACGGGGCGGTAGACGGCGACGGGTTTCGGCGCGGGCGGGAGGACGAGGCCGAGGCGGGCGAGATTTTGTTCGGGGGTCATGAAGGCGTGGGCTGGGCGGAGGTGGCGAACGGCGCAGGGCTGGCGCGGGGGATGCGAAACGAGAAAGTGGCCGGAGGCACGAAGGAAGTGCGGGGGGAGGTGCAACGGGGTGCATTGCGGCCGGCGGGAAGGCCGAACGGCAAGCGGCCCGCCGCCGGTTGCTCGCGCCGCCCATCGAGGCGGCTATTCAGGGGGCGGGGTCCGGCGAAGGTGGAGGCCGGGCGGGAGGGGCTCGGGCGGAGGGGAGCGCTGGGCGAGGCCCGTCCGGCCGGCGGCCTCAGAACGTGCTCTTGAGGCCGAGGGTCCAGAGGGAGCCGTAGCGTTCTTGGAAGCGGAGGCGGGCGTGGGCGGGGGTGGTGGGGCCGACGGTGATGCCTTGGTCGGGCACGTCGCCGACGTTGCGGAGATTGGCGAAGAGGGTGATTCCCTTCCGCACGGTGAATTCGCCGAGGACGTCGAGCTTGCTGAAGCCGGGGGTGTAGTTGTAGGTCTCGGGTCCGATGCTGGCGCCGGTGACGGGGCCGCGGTTCTGGTCGTCGCGCCACGTCCAGTTGAGTCGGACATTGTAGCGGGGGCGGGTGAAGCTCAGGCCCCAGGCGGCGCTGCGGGGAATCTCGTTGAAGCCGGTGCTGCCGAGAAAGCCCTTGGGGGCGTTGGTGCGTTCCAGGCTGCCGTTGGCGAAGACTTGGAAGCCGCGGGCCCACGGGGGGAGAAAGGTGAGGGCCTGGCGGTAGCTGAAATCGAGGCCTTCGATGCGGAGGGTGCCGGGGACGTTGCGTTGGGTGCTGACGTCGTAGCCGGCGAATTCGCCGGCATCGAGGCCGGAGAGGGAGAGGAAGTCGGGCGTGGCGGGGAAGACGGTGGCGCCGAAGAAATTTTGGAAGTGGCGGCGGAAGGCGCCGACGGAAATCTGACCGACGCCGGCGAAATAATACTCGGCGCGGACTTTGACGGTGTTGGCGGTCCAGGGTTTGATGGCGGCGTTGTTGACGACGATGCGGTTGTTGGCGGTCGGCGGGTTATCGGTGTTGGGGAGGGTGAGGCCGCCGGCGTATTGGGCGAAATCGGGCGGCCCGATGCTGGTGGAAACGGCGGCGCGGAGGAGGAGGTTTTCGCGGAGGTGGTAGGTGGCGTTGAGCGAGGGGAAGAGGCGGAGGTATTGTTTTTCGACGTGCGCCGCCCGTTCGAGGTAGGTGAGTTTCGAGGTCTCGAGCGCGTTGGTGGTGATCGGCAGGACGGCGCCGGCGGCGTTACGGAGCGGGAGGCCTTGGGCATCGCGCTGGACGTTGCGGCTGAGATCGGTGAGCGGGCCCTCGGCGTTGACATCGGTCTGCTCGACGCGGAGGCCGCCGACGAGGAGGAGGCGGCGATCGAGGAGGGCGACATCGCCGCGGAGGTAGGAGGCGGAGACGGACTCCTGGGCGCGGACGGAATTGGTGACGTGGGAGCGGTGGAGGCCGTTTTCGTCGAGGGTGAATTCGGTGGGATGGGTGCGCCAGTAGGCGAAGACCTCTTGAGAGTCGGGGTATTGGATACGGGGGAAGCCGTAGGGGGCGGAGCGGGTGGAAAAGAGGGGATCGAGAAACGGGAGGGCGGTGCCGTTGGTGAGATTGCCGCGGCCGTCGCGACCGACGTAGGTGTAGGCGGACGTCCAAGTGCGTTTGTCGCGCGAGGTCTGGCGGAAATCGAGGCCGGTGCGGAGCGTGACGGGCACGCGCCAGAAGAAGTCGCGGCGGGCGTTGGCGGTGGCGGTGAAGTTGATATCGGAGGCGCGCTGCGGGGTGGAGGTGAGGGTGTTGAGCGCGTAATTTTCGAGACGATACGGGTCGAGGGGCTGGCCGGTGGCGTGGTCGGTGACGGTGATCGTGCCGGGGCGGAGGAGGCCGATGTCGGCAAAGCCGATGGTGACACCGGTGCGGCGGGAGGAGACGGAGAGGAAGCGCTCCTTGTCCATGTCGCGGATGGCGTTTTTGCCGTAGGCGCGGCCGGTGGCGAAATCGAATTTCCAGAGGGGGCCCTCGTGGCGCCACGTGAAGGTCGGCAGGTAGGTGCGATTTTCGCGGACGCGGTTGTTGCCGTTGTTGAGGGTGAGCTGGCCGACGCCGGCGACGCCCTGCACGGAGTTGGACGAAATCGAGGAGGCGACGATTTGATTGGGCGCGAAGGCGAGGTTGCGGCTGGAGATCCAGCCGTCGAACGACGAATACTGATACGAGAGGGCGAAGCGGTCGCGGGCGGAGAGGCGGAAGTCGAGCGTGAGACCGAGCGAGTCGCGGTCGGATTCCTTGGGGCCGTCCTGAAGGGTGAACTGCGAGAGGTAGGGGCGGTCGGGCGTGGTGGCGGGAAAGGCGGTGCCGGCGGTGGCGGTGGAGGCGCCGCGCCAGACGTTGGTGGCGCGGTCCTGGCTGGAGTATTGCGTGGAGGCGCCGGCGGAGAGCGTGAACCCGAAATTTTTGTTCACCGGGACGATCCACGAGAAATCGGCGCCGGGCCAGACCTTGCGGCGCGGGTCGCGATACATGGCGGCGCCCCGTTCGAGGCTGCGATGGTCGTCGCGCATCATGAGGTAGACGCTGCCATTGAAGACGGGGCGCGAGCGCTCAAACGAGCTGCGGGGGACGAGATTGACGGCGCCGGCGAGGGCCTTGCCGGGAGTGTCGGGGGTGGGCGAGTGGGAAACCTCGATCCGGGAGATATTGTTGAGGTTGAAGAAGCCGACTTCGACGCCGCGGCTGGTGTTGTTGTCGCCGGGGGAGGAGAGGCCGATGCCGCCGAGGGTGATCGGCGTGTTGGCGGCGGGAGCGCCCTCGATGGAGATGTAGCGGCCGTCGCCGCCGGACATGTCGACGGTGACGCCGGGGAGGTATTTGAGGAATTCGGTGACATTGCCCTCGGCGACGGCGCCGAACTCATCGGTGGAGACGACGGTTTTGATCTGGGCGGCGAAGCGCTGCTCGTTGATCGCGATGGCGGCGCCGTCCATTTCGCGCGAGGTGGCGACGGTGAACTGGTCGAGTTGGACGACCTCGCCGGGAGCGGCGGGCGGCGGGGCGGCGGTGGGGGCGAGGGAGACGTCGAGTTGGGCGGTCTGGCCGGCGGTGATGCGGACGGGTTCGAGGCGCGGGGCGGTGCCGGTGTAGAAAACGCGGACGCGGGCGTCGCCGGCGGGCACGCCGTCGAGGCGGAAACTGCCGTCGTTGTCGGTGAAGGTTTCGAGCGCTGTGCCCGGGACGGTGATACGGGCGCCCTCGACATATTGGCCGCTGGCGGGATGGAAGACGCGGCCGGCGATGGTGCCGGTGGCGGGCTGGGCCAAAAGGTGCAGCGGGGCGCCGAGCCAGAGGGCGGCGAAGGCGAGCAGGGCCGTGGGATGGCGGAGGAAGGAGGGGAGCAGGTTCATGGCGGAGAGGGTGCGCAGGGGTGCGGGCGACGCCGGAGGGCGGCGGGCTACCACCACCCGTTTTTTTGCGCGGAAGGTCGAGCCTGAATCCGGGGCGGCCCGGCCCGGGCCGAGGGGGTGGCGGGGTGGCGGCGTCGGGGGGGCGGTGCCCGGGGCGTTACGGCGCGAAGGTCTTTTTCAGATACGCGAGGCTCTGCGTGGCGATGGCCTCGGGGCCTTCCTCGAAGGTGAAGACTTCGACCGACACGACGCCGTCGTAGGCGACGTCGCGGAGGGCGGCGGCGATGGGGCGGAAGTCGACGGCGCCGAAGCCGGGGCCCTTGAGGTTGGCGTCGTTGGCGTGGACGTAGGCGAAGTGGCCGCGCGATTCGCGGATGACCTGCGGGACCGGTTTCGCCTCGGAGGACATGGCCTTGACGTCGAGGATCACGCTCATCGCGGGGCTGTCGAATTGTTGCGCAAACGCGATCGCTTCGGCGGCGGTGTTGATGAAGTTGGTCTCGCTGGGGGCGAGGGGCTCGAAGCAGATCGTGACGCCGCGGTCGGCCGCGCGGGCGACGGCGGGGCGGAACACCTCCGTGGCCCAGGCCCACGCCTGCGCGTGCGACACCCCCGCGGTGAGGCTGCGTTGTTTCGGCGAACCGACGACGATCGTTTGGCCGCCGACGTCCGCGCAGAAATCGGCGAGGGCGACGAAGTAGTCGGCGGTGCGCCGGCGGACGGCGGCGTCGGGCTGGGTGAGGTGCAGGCCGTCGGCCTGCACGAGGACCCAGTGGATGCCGGAGATTTCCAAACCGATGCGGGCGGCGGTGTCGCGAATGGCGCGGCGTTCGGCGGGCGGGATGGCCGTGACATATTTGTGGGAGGTGCCGGGGAGGAGGGTGAACGGGGCGAGCTCGATGCAGTCGTAGCCGGCCGTTTTCGCGTAGGTCATGGCGTCGGCGAGGGACCAGTTCTGGAAAATCTCGTTGCAGATACCGAATTTCATGAGCGCTGATGATGGCGCCGGTTTCCCCGCGTTCCAGCCCAAGTTTGTCCGCCCCCGATGAAAGTGAGCCCGCTTCGTCTCGCCCTCCTTTCGCTCCGCGGCGCGTGTGCGCTCCTGTCCCCGGCGGCCGCGGCGGCGCGGGCGCGGCCGCCGGGGTTTTTCCTGATCGACGACTGGGGGTGGACGGATGCGGCGTGTTTCGGGCGCAAACGCGATGAGACGCCGAACATCGACCGGCGCGCGCAGGGCATGAAGTTCACGCAGGCGTAGGCGGCGTGCCCGGGATGTTGGCCGACGCGGGCGGCGGCCGTGACGCCGTGGCCGCTACTCGGGGTCCCGATGGAAAGCGTGGCGCGCAAGGGGATGGATTTGCTGCTTTCAATGGGGCCGAGGTCGGCGGGCATTCCGGTGGCGACGCGCGCGATTGGCCAACGGGGCGCGATCAACGCGGCGTTGTGGGCCGCGGCGATCGTGGCGCTGGGCCACCCGGAAACCAAAGCGGCGGGGAATGATTTCCGCGCGGCGCAGACGAAGAAAGTCGCCGAGGCCAAGCTCCCGGAACGCATCGGCGCCCGGGGGCGTGCGGTGGTGCGGGCGCGCGACGAAAGGCGCGCGCGAAGCGGGGCGGGCGAAGGGCGCTCAGCGGGCGGCGTTTTGCCGAAAGGCGGCGAGGTCGGCGGGGGTGTCGAGGTCGTGGGCGAGCGCAGGCAGATCGACCGAGGCGACGCGGGCGGGGTCGCCGTTGAGAAGGGCGCGCGCGCCTTCCTCGCCGGTGAGGTGGGCCAGGGTTTCGAAATGTGCGCGGAGAAACAAAGCGGGCGCACCGTGGCGGCCGCGGTAGTGGGCGGCAGCGATGCTGCGACCGGAGCTGCCCTGGGCCGCGACGAGGCGCGCGATGGTGTCGGCGGAAAACGCCGGTTGGTCGCAGAGCGCGACGAGGGCGCCGTCGAGGGCGCGCGAAAATTGGCGGAGCGTGGTGACGCCGGCGCGGATCGACGCGGCCATGCCTTCGGCCCAGGCGGGGCTGTCGGCGATGAGCACGGGCAGGCGGGCGAGGACGGGGCGGATTTTTTCGGCGTGCGCGCCGAGCACGACGACGACGGGCCAGGCGGGGGAGGCGAGGGCGGCGGCGACGGCACGGACGACGAGCGGTTGGCCGTCGAGTTCGAGGAGCTGTTTGGGCGTGCCCATGCGCGTCGAAGCACCCGCGGCGAGGATGACGGCGCCGAAGCGGAAAGGCGGAGTGGCGGCAGCGGGCTCAGCCATGGATCGGGCGGGTGCGTTCGCGCAAGGGGCGGGCGTCGCGGCCGGAAAGGGTGGCTTGCATCTCGGCCAAAATGGCGAGGGCGACTTGTGCGGGTGAGTCGGCGCCGAGGTCGAGGCCGACGGGCGCGTGGAGACGGGCGCGCAGTTCGGGCGTGAGGGCGAGGCCGTCCCGGGCCAGGTCGACGAGGATGCGTTCGGCGCGTTTTTTCGGACCGAGCAATCCGAGGTAGGCGAGCGGGCGAGGGAGGAGGTCGCGGAGCAGCGGCACGTCGTGGACGTAATGATGGGTCATCACCACGGCGAGGGTGGCGGCGTCGGGGGCCACGCGGTTGACGAGGTCGGCGGCCGGGGCGACGACGAGGCGGCGGGCGGTCGGGAACCGTTCCGCCGTGGCAAACGCCGCGCGCGGGTCCGCCACGGTGACAGGCCAACCCAATTCGTCGGCGAGGCGGGCGAGGGGTTGGGCGTCGTCGCCGGCGCCGAAGATTACCAGAGCGGTCGGCGGGCGGATCAGGTCGATGAATACCCCGGCGTCGGCGGTGGGCGCGGTGGCGAGGCGCGTACCGAGGTGGGCGCAGTCGGCGGCCGTATGCGTGACGGCGAGCGGAGTCGAGCGACGCGCGGCAAAATTCGCCGCAAGGGTGACGGCCCAGGCGGGGCGCGGCGGCAGTTTTTCGAGCACGACCCGCACGACGCCGTGGCAACCGAGACCGACGCCCCAGACGTGGTCGTTTTCGGACGTCGTGTCATAAACGACCGTTTCGGCGGTGCCGGTAGCGAGGACGCGGCGGGCGCGGACGAGCACGTCTTCCTCCCAGCAGCCCCCGCTGATGGAACCGAGGCGGCAGCCGTCGTTTTTGAGCAGGAGGCGCGCGCCGGGGCGACGATACGACGAGCCGGCAACCGTCGCCAAGGTCGCGAGCACCGAATCGCCGGTGGCAGGGGAAAGGAGGGCGCTGACGATCGCGGCGGTAGCTTTCATGGGACGTTCCTACTCGGCCGGAAGGTGGCCTGCGGTGCAAGCGCAGGCCGCGGAAGACGCGGAACGAAGCGCAGGACCTGCACAAGCGACGAAATGGTCGCAAGCGGGCAATTTGCTTGCGGACGTGTCATAAACTCCTCTTTTGGAAGTGATCAGGCGTAGCTTAAGCTGTGTCAGATTTCCCACTACACCACCCCCCTCAGGTAAAACTATGAACTCCCTCACCGGAAGGATTACGCAGGCTGTGCTATGCCCACTTTTGGGCGCCAGCCTTGTCGCGACCATCACGGCGCAGACCGCGCCGGTCGCCAAAAAAGCCGATGTCACGCTGGAAAAATTCGTCGTTACCGGTTCGAACATCCCGACCGCGCTGGATGCTCTGGCCGCTCCGGTGACGATTCTCGGCCGGGCTGACTTGGAGTCGACGGGGCTTGATACCAATCTCCTCGAGGTGCTGCAGAAACGTCTGCCGATCTTTGCCGGTAACGGAAATTTGGGTGCGACGAATTCCAACGTCGGGGCCAACAGCACGGCCGGCGGCTCGCAAGCCTCGCTGCGCAATCTCTCGACCCTCGTCCTCCTCAACGGTCGCCGCGTGGCGGACAACGGCTCCGGCGCACGCGGTGGTCGGAGCTTTGTCGATCTAAACCAGATCCCGCTCGCTGCCATTCAATCGGTCGAAGTCCTCACCGATGGGGCCTCTGCCATCTATGGCTCGGACGCGATTGGCGGCGTGGTCAACGTCAAGCTCCGCAGCGATTTTAACGGAGCCGAAGTCGGAGGCCGCTATGCCTTTTCCAATAAAAAGGGCGACTATGAAGAGCGCTCCGGCTACGCGGTCGTCGGCGCCAAGCGCCCGGGCATGGGTCTGACCGTTTCGGCGACGTGGTCGGAGGTAACCCCGTTGCTGCAGTCAGACCGGTCGTTTTCGAGCCCGATCGTCGGACGCACCGCCACGATCTCCGGCGCCATCAGTCAGACCAGCGCCAATTTTCCGTCAAATTTCCTCCGTGCCGATCTGACGTCGCCCAGCAAAGCGGTGCCCACGGGCACGGCGGCGGCGGCGGCCGACTTGGCGGCGCTGCAGGCGGCAGGAATCTATCCCGCTTCGGCCTTCCAGCCGATCGCCGACTCGTTCGATCTGTCGTCCCTGGTGACGCTCACCTTGGAGTCGAAGAAAAAGGCCGTCTCGTTCTCCAGCACGATTTCGTTGGCGGAAGACAGCAAACTTGAGTTGTTCGTCGACGGATTGCTCTCCGGCACCGACAGCTTCTCGCAGTTGGCGGCCCAGCCCGTCACCGCGACCGTTCCGATCAACTCGCCGTTCAATCCGACCCGCTCGAGCATTTTTGCCGCATTCCGTTACGTTCCGGCTCCCCGCCAGTTCATCACCAGCGGTGATCTCAAACGCATCGTCGGCGGTCTCCGGGGTAAAATCTTCGACAAGTTCCGGTGGGAAGCTGCGTACAACTACAACGGCAACGTGCTGAAGAATTCGGTGGCGAATGTGCTCTATGCGCCCAATTTGCAGTTGGGCATTGCCGGTGGGTATGACGCCGCAGGCAACGCGGTCGCCGGCGGAAAGTTCGCCCGGGTCTTCCGCGATTTTAATGCACCGGGCGGCCTGAACACACTCGCGGGATACCAAGGCGCGATCACGCCGGCCAACAGCGTGGTGCAGCCGGCGCTCGACATTTTCGCCCGGCCGGGCGGGGTCGACCCGCTTTCGATTGCTAACATCTTTAGCGCTTCGTCGCTGCAGTTTGACAGCAATCTCAAGTCGATCGACGGCAGCGTTTCTGGCGATGTCTACGACCTTCCGGCCGGCGGCTTGGGCGTGGCGCTGGGTTACAGCCTCACGAAGGAGGAACTGATCGGTAACCCTGACCCCAATTCACGCAGTTCCGGCCCGACGGCCGGCCGCTGGACGGGTGCAACGTTTTTCGATCCGTTCAACAAGAGCCGCGACATCACGGCGGCTTACGCCGAGGTCCGCATTCCGATCTTCAGCGAGAAGAATGCGTTGCCCGGTCTTCGGGTCCTCGATTTTTCTGCGGCCTATCGGTTTGAAGATTACAGCGATGCCGGTGAGTCCAAAGTGCCGAAGTATGGCGTACGTTGGCGCCCGATCGGCGACGACCTGACGGTGCGCGGCACCTACTCTGAGGCCTTTGCCGCTCCCGCGATGTTCTCGCTGTTCGGACCGACCACCCAAGGCTTCACGGCCACCTCGGTTGTTCCGAACGTGTTTGGGGTGAACGGCCAGGCTCAATCTCGCGGAGGCTCCAATTCCGGCCTGAAGCCCTCCACGGCTGACACCAAATCGTTCGGCGTGGTCTACTCGCCCAAGGCGATCAAGGGGCTCACGATGAGCGTCGACTACATCAAGATCGACCAAGTAGAGCTCGTCGGTTCGGCTGGCACGACCGAGATTTTGCGCAGTGTGGAAACGCTGGGCCCGGCGTCGCCCTACATTTCGCAGATTTCCCTTAACAATTGGCCCACGAACCCCGATCCGTCGCTGCCTACGGCGACCCGGATCACGGCTCCTGGCCAACTGGGCACGCTCCTCCGCGGGGGCGCGTCCGCGAACCAGATCTTCATGACAGACGGGTTGATCAACATCGCCGGTCAAAAAGTGACGGCCTTGGATGTGGCGGTTAATTACGTGTTCCCGAAAAGTGACTACGGTCGCTTCAAGGTCGGCACCACGGGGACGTTCTTCATCGACTACCAGTTCCAGGCGCTCCCGTCACAGCGCTACTATGAGTATGCGAACCACATCACCAACGGAGGCACCGGCGCGCAGGGTGCGACCCCGGGGATGCGTTTCTTCACGACCCTCGATTGGAGCCAAGGCCCGTGGGCGGTCTCGCTCGCCAACACCTACATCGGTGAGATGACCGATATCGGGCCCGGCGGTATCACGTATGCCCTCAGCACCACCCTCCGGCGCCTGCCGGTCGCCGCCTATTCGACCTGGGATTTGGCGGTCAGCCATACCTTCGCGAAGTCGGCAACCGATACCGGGTTCCGCCGTTGGGTCGGTGGACTCCAGCTCAGCGTGGGCGTCAACAACCTCGCCGACAAGGGCCCGATTCTGACGCCGCAGTCGTTCAACGAGTCGAATGCGGATGTTTCGACCTACAGTCCGATTGGACGGCTGTTTTACGTCAGCGCGAAGTATCGGTTCTGATCGACGTTCACCTCATTTGGGCTCGAGCTCAAAGACCCGCCGATTTCGGCGGGTCTTTTTTTGTGGGGCGGATGGACCTGAGCGCAGTCGGACCTCGGTCGCTGGCGTCGGCGACGAAGGATTCAATGGCGCAGGATTGCGGTCGCGCTACTGCACGCGTTTGACCAACAGGACGAGGTCGGCGGCGTCGATCACCCGCTTGTAACCGAACGCACCGCGGATCAGGGTGACCGCGGGATTGATGAGTTTCCTGGGGAGAAACACGTCGGTCGGCGTGCGCAGCTGCCAGATCTGGCCGTTGCCCAACACAAACACGGCCCGGCCGGAAAATTCCTGCACGGTACCTTCGATCGTCGTGTGGAGTTCGTCGCCGGCGGTGGTCGGCTTGGCTTGTGCGACCTGTTCGGCCCCGAAGTCGACGGCGATTTTCTCTCTGGAGGGCGGGCGTTGGGTGGTCGCGGCGGGAGCGGCGAGGCCCGTGGCGAGGACGCGGCAGGCGCGGACGAGCACGTCCTCCTCCAAGCAGCCCCCGCTGATGGAACCGAGGCGTTGACCGTCTGCGGTCAGGAGCAGACGGGCGCCGGGCCGACGGTAGGAGGAGCCCTCGACGGTGGTCAGGGTGGCGAGCACGGACTCGGATGCGGAGGGAGCGACCAAGGTACTCACGACGGCCTGAAACGCTTTCATCGGGGGCGAGGAGGGCGATCCACCGGGCGATTGCAAGCGTTTGACCGCGTTCAAATTTACTTGCGGCTATGACACGCCTCGGACTTTGTCGGCCCGCAAGCGAACGCGGCACGGGTCGCTTTGGCCTTACCACAACACACACAACTGATCTAACTATGAACATCCGCACACGGAAGGTTACGGCTGCGCTTTCGCTTTTGGCGATCGCCGGTCCCCTCGCAGTTTCCGGTTTCGCCCAAGCGGCGAAAGCTCCGGTGACCGCTCCCAAGACCGCTGAAGTGACGAGCCTCGAGAAATACGTCGTCACCGGTTCCTACATCCCCACGGCCGAGACGTCGATCAACGCCGGCGTGTCCCCGATGGTGCGCATCGACCGCAAGGTTATCGACGAGTCCGGCCAGACCACGGTCTCCGAGCTCCTCCAGAAGATCACGGTGTCCAACGGTGGCTCCATCCCGATCTCGAACAACGCGACCGGTTTCACGCCCTCCGCCACGTCGATCTCCCTCCGCGGCCTCGGGCCGGAAGCGACCCTCGTGCTGATCAACGGCCGTCGCGTGGCCAACTACCCCGTCGGTGCCGGTGGCACGACCGCGTTCGTCGACCTTAACTCCATTCCGCTCTCCGCCGTGGACAGCGTGGAAGTCCTCAAAGACGGTGCGTCCGCCATCTACGGCGCCGATGCCGTCGCCGGTGTCGTCAATATCAAGCTCCGCCGCGGTGCCGATGGCACGGAGGTCGCGCTGAACTACGGCAACACCACGAACAAGGATTCCTCCGAGTTCTCCGCGTCCCTGATCACCGGAGTGCAGACCGACAAGGCCAGCGCCCTCGTCGGCTTCAACTACTACAAGCGCAACGCGATCTTCAATCCCGACCGCAAGTATTCCGAGATCCCGCCGTTCCTGAGCTCGAACGCCAGCCCGCTGAATCTCCAGGTCACGCCGGCCGCCGCGACGGCCGCGGGCATCACCCTCACGGCTGCGCAGGCCGCCGCCACGACGATCTTCGTCTCGTCGCAGCCGACCTCGTCCAACAACGGTCTCAACGCCGCGAACACCTACCGCGTCGGCACCGGCCGCCCCTCGTCGTTTAACTTTAACGAGTTTTCGATGTCCTATCCCCGCCGCGACAACCGGGGCGTGTTCGCCTTTGTCGACCGCAAGATCTTCGGCACGGACAACGTCAAGGCTTACGTCGATCTGAACTACCAGAACGCCTCGACCGAGAATCAGCTCGCGCCGTCCGCCACCGGTAACTTCTCCGGCAGCGGAACCGAGCTCGTCATTCCGGCCCGCACCGCCACCCCGCTCGCGATTCCCGGCCGCACGGGCCGTGCCGCCGTCGCCGGCTCCTTCAATCCGTTCAATCCGTTCAACATCGACATCACGGGTGGCAGCCGCGCCCGTCTCGCCGAGTTCGGCAACCGCATCTTCCGCAACCAGACCGATGCGCTCCTGCTTACGACCGGTATCAAGGCCGAAAACATCATGGGCAAGTGGAACTTCGACGGCTACTACAGCCACTCGTCGATCCGCGACACCTCGCGCAACACGCTGGTCTCGTCCTCCCGCTTCAACCGTCTGTTGAACGCCAACGATTCCTTCTTCACCCCCGGCAGCGCCGACTACCTCGGCACCACCCAGCCCTACAATCCGTTCGGCTACTACAAGGTTTCGATCCCGAACAACGCCGCGATCGTCAATGCCGGCAAGGTCACCACCAAGGATGTCAATGAGTCCAAGCTCAACACCCTGAGTGCGGTCGTTTCCACGGGCAGCATTCTCGACCTCCCGGCCGGTCCGGTCGGCTTCGCCGCCGGTGCCGAAGTCCGTCACGAGCAGCTCAACCAGTTCCCTGATCCCTACGGCGCCACGGGCGACCTCATCGGCAGCTCGCCGACCGCCACGACGCAGGGTCAGCGCAAGATCACCGGCTTCTTCGCCGAGGCCAACGTGCCGTTGGTCAAGAACCTCCCCGGCGCGCACGAGCTCTCCGGCACCGTGTCGGCCCGCCACGAGCGTTACCTCTCCAGCGACGAGACCGTCACGGTTCCGAAGCTCGGCCTCAAGTGGATGCCCATCGACGAGTCCCTCCTGGTCCGCGCCAGCTGGTCCAAGGGTCTGCGCCAGCCCTCGCTCTACGAGCTCTTCTCGTCGCCCACCTCCGGTCTCACGCCGATCACCCACCCGCTCACCAAGGTCGTCGAGCCCGAGCAGGACGTGACGATCTCTGGCAACCGCCGCCTGAAGTCCGAGAAGACCAAGTACCTGAATGCCGGGTTCGTATGGACGCCAAACGTCCAGGCCGTCAAAGGTCTCACCTTCGGCTTCGACTACTGGCGCGCTGACCGCGAGGGCACCGTATCCGGCAACTACCAAAATACGGTTGACCGCTCCTTCGGGCGCAATGCTGCCGGCACCGCCTTCACCGGCGGCCTCCTCCCCGGCGAGAGCGTCGTCCGCTTCCCGGACGGCAGCATCCGCGTCGTGAACTCGGTGTTCTTCAACATCGGTAACACGATCGCCAAGGGCTATGACCTCACGGCCAACTACAACCTGAAGACCGATTCGGCCGGCCGTTTCGCCTTCTCGACCGTCTGGTCGCGCCTCCAGTCCTTCAAGCAGGCCACCGCTCCCGGTGCCGCGCTCGTTGAGCTCGTCGGGCAGGACACCCTGTCCGGCACCGGCGGCAACGAAGGTTACCTGAAGTGGAAGGGCCGCATCCAAGCCGAGTGGGCCTACAAGGGTGTCACCACGGTGATCGGCACCAACTACACCGACGGTTTCGCCGACTTCGACGTCAATGGCGACCCGTTCCAAGTGAAGTCCACCTGGATGTTCGACGGCCAAGTGTCCTACAACTTCCGCAACACGATGGGTTCCTGGCTCCAGGACACGAAGGTCACCGTCGGCGCCCGCAACCTGTTGGACCGGGATCCGCCCTTCTCCTCCGGCAGCGGTGGCAACTCCACCGGCTACCCCGGCTTCCTCTACAGCTCCGAGGGCCGTTTCTGGTACGTCGCGATCAGCCGCAAGTTCTAAACCCGTTGAGTTGAGCTAGTCTCACTTCCGACGCCCGCAGCCGAAAGGCTGCGGGCGTTTTTTTTTGCACGTGGCGCGCGGTCCCGCCATCACCGACGCCTGCAAGTTCCTGTCCGCACCGCGCTCGCCGTCCTTGGGTTGTTCACCACGCTCGCCCGCGCCGCGGACGAACCGCGGCCGTTCAGCCGGACCCTGTCGCCGGCCGAGCAGCAGGCGCTCGGATTCGCCACGCTCACGCCGGAGCAGCGCGTGGCGCTTGATGCCGCCGTCGCCGCCTACGCGCGCGGGGAAAAAAAGGTGGCCGTTGCCGCGGCCGTCCAACAAGTCGAGCGCCAGGCCGAGGCGAAGGTGAAACAGGCCGAGCAAAAAGCCGCCGCCAGCGCCGTCGCGGACTACAAGAAAAAGTCTGAGCCCGGCGTGATCGCGCGCACGTTGGAAAAATTCAAGCGCACCACGGAGGAGGCGAAGGTGGAACGGATCACGGCCCGCGTCGTCGGCGAGTTTCGCGGCTGGCAGGGCGGCACCTATTTCCCGCTCGAAAACGGCCAAGTCTGGCGGCAAGTGGGCACGGACATCTACGAACTGCCGCCCGTGCCGCAGGCGGAGGTCGAGATCGTCCCGTCGAGCAACGGCTACTGGCGCCTGAACTACGGCGGCGGCTGGATCACGGTGAAACGGCTGCAGTGACGCCGGGCGCCAGCGTCCCGACCGTGCGCGCCCGGTTCAGTTTTTTGCCGGCAGCTCGATCACTGTGGTTTCGCCCACCTTTACGTTCCCCGCGGGGCCGAGGTGTTCGGCGAGGAATTTCTCCAAGGTGCCGTAGAAACCGAGCGAGGCCTTCTCTTCGCGGAAACCGTGGCCCTGCCGCTTTTGGGTAACCGACTCGTACGGCTTGCCGAATTTTTTCAACTGCGCCTCCAGGCGCGACCAGTGGTCGATCTTTACGCGCGGGTCCTTCTCGCCGTAGGCATGCAGCGAGGGCACGCGGATGTTTTGGACGAAGTTTACCGGCGACGTCGCCGCGCGCCATTCGGCGGTCGCGCCGACCCACTCGCGTTGGTAGCTGAAGTCGTCCGCCGTCGTGTAGGCGTCGTCCCCCCGGTTCTTGAAGGTGATATCGAGGTCCGATGCGCCGACGTAGTTCACGCCGCAGCGGTAGAGTTCGGGGGTCAGGGTCAGGCCGACGAGCGTCGCGTAGCCGCCGTAGCTGGCGCCGTAGATCGCGACGCGCGCCGGGTCGGCGTAGCCCTGGGCGATCGCCCACTTCACGGCGTCGGTCAGATCGTCCTGCATGGCGCGGCCCCATTGTTGTTTGCCTTTGTTGAGAAACTCGCGCCCGTAGCCGCCGCTACCGCGGTAGTTGACCTGCAGCACCGCGTAGCCGCGGCTCGCGAGGAACTGCACCTCGGGATTGAAGCCCCAGGAGTCGCGCACGCCGAACGGCCCGCCGTGCGGGTGGAGGATGAGCGGCGTGCGTTTGCCGTCGTGTCCCAGCGGACGCGTGAGGTAACCGTGCAACGCCAAGCCGTCGCGCGCGGCGAAGGTCACCGGCTCCATCGGCGCCATCGTGCGCGGATCGATTTCACGGATGCGCTTGAACTGCACGAGCGAACCCGCGGTGCGGTCGAGCACGAAGTAAACGCCCGGCTCGCGGTCGCTGCCCACCCGCATCAGCCACACTTTTTCGTCCGCCGAGGAGCTCGTGATGCGCACTTCCATCCCGGGAAACGCCGCCTCGACGCTCGCTTGGACCGTGCGGCGGCCCTCGTCGAACCAGTGATAGTTAAGCTTCTCCGTCTCGTAGACGACGCCTTGCAGTTTGCTTTCGTCGTAGTTCAAGACGAGCGAGTCGATCTCGCCGGCCGGGGGCACGAATACCGCGGGGCCGCGCTCGAAGGTGCGGGTGTTATAGGCGTAGAGCGCACCGCGGTCATGCTCTTCGCGCGAGACCAGCCAAAGCGTGAGAGGGTCCGCCGCGAAGCTCAGGGGGCGCCACGTCTCGGCGTAACCGTTGAACGGATGCCGGGCGATCTCGCGCCACGGCTGGTCGTCGTTGGCGCGGTGTTCCCAAATGAGTTCCCCCTTTGCGGTGTGGCGTGAGCGCAGCCGCATCGCACCCGCGCGGTCCACCACGATGTCGCCCGTGCGGTCGGAGGCGTGGTAGGTGTAGACGGTCGAGATGCCGCGGTTCTTCACGTTGACGCGGGCCAGGACGACATCGCTGGTCTCCGAGGCGCCGCCGCGGAAGAGGCCCTGCACGACGATGCGGTCCGGATCGGCGCGCAACACGTCCACGATGCGGCCGGCACTGCTCTCGACGAACTCGCCCGGCTGCGACTCCACGATCCGCAGCACGTTTTTCCCCGTGAGATCGGTTGACCCGATGAAAAACGACTCGTTGCCGCCCACGTCGGACGAAAAGACGATGCGGTCGTCGCCTTTCCAGAAAAACGGGCCGATGCTTTCGTCGGTGCCCTTGAGGATCAGGCGGGCCTCGTTGGTCTTCCGGTCGAACACCCCGAGGGCGAGCTTTCCCTCGTGGGGAAAGAGAAACGCGATTTTGGCGCCGTTGGGCGAGAGCCGCGGTTGGGCGACGCCCGGCAGGCCGAAAAAGGCGCTGATGGGCGGCGGAGCGGGCGTTTTTTCGGCGGACTCCGCGCTGGTCGGGACGAGGGCGAGCGCAAGGCCCAGAAGGGTAACGAAACGATTCGCGGGCAGCATGCGGTCAGCGTGGACGGAACGGTCGGCGAGACAAGTGCAAGCCCGCCGGCTACGGGAAGGCGGGCGCTATCTCACTTTCCCGCCCGTGGCTTGATCCGATTTCCAC
>CAJAYO010000481.1 GCA_903948415.1 uncultured Opitutia bacterium
GTAGCGCTCGAGAATCACCGACCCATAGAGCTGACGGAACTTCTCGTGCACCTCCGCCGGCAGCGGCGCCGAACCCGACACGGCGAGCCGCAGGCGCGAACCGATCGTGCGCGCTACCTCGGCCGGCAATTCCAGCAACCGGATAAACATCGCCGGCACCCCGAAAAAAACCGTGGGTCGATAATCTTCAAACCAACCCGCCGCCTGGGCGTGATCGAAGCGCTCGGTGAGTCGCATGTGGCAGCCGCTGATCAGCCAGCAGTGCACGCCGTTGGCGAGCCCGTGCACATGGAACAACGGGAGCGTCGCCAGATAGCGGTCCTCCTCCGAAAAGCGCCACTCGCGGGCCAGCGCCGCACCGTTCGCGGCGAAGTTACCCTGCGTCAGCACCGCCCCCTTCGACGCCCCCGTGGTCCCCGAGGTGTAAATCAACGCCAGCGGCGTCTCAGGCACGCCCCCCACCGCGAGGCGGTCGGAGGCCTGCGTGGCGGACTCGGCCGCCAGCTCCGCGACATCCCAGCAGACCACGCCGGCCGGAACGAAACCCGCCAAATCGGGCGAGGTCACCACCGCGACCGGGGCCGCATCCGCCAGAATGTGTTTCAACTCGCGCTCACGGTAGAGCACGTTGACCGGTACCAACACGAGGCCGAGTTTCACGGCGGCGATCCACAGATCGATCACGTCGGGCCGGTTTTGCAGGAAAAACGCGAGCCGCTCCCCCCGTTTCAGGCCGCGCGCGCGCAGCGTGTGCGCCAGCCGGTTGCTGCGCGCCTCGATCTCCCCAAAGGTGAAGGAAACGCCGGCAAACTCCAAAGCCGGGCGCGCCGCACGCTCGAGCAACGATCGGTTAAAAAGCGAAAGAAGGGGCATAGGGGAAGGACTCAGCAAAACAACGAGGAGCGCGACTCGGCAAGCCGCGCTTCGCGAATAAGTCGGGTGATTGGCCGGGCCCGTTCATGCGGCGTCACGCCGGCGCCGCCACCACGGGCTCCAGGTCCCGGCGCAGCGCCACGCCTTCCCACCGCGCCACGACTGCCGGCGCCGCGCAGTGGCCCACCACGTTCACACTGGTCCGGATCGGGTCGATCAGCGCGTCGATCCCGAGGAGCAACCCGAGCCCCTCCAACGGCAGGCCGAAACTCGTAAACAGCGCCGTCAGGACGACAAAATTGGCGCGGGGAATTCCGGCCACCCCTTTGCTCGTGAGTTTGAGCGTCAGCAAAATCAACACCTGCTGGTCAAAGCTCAGCGGCACGTTCGCGGCCTGCGCGACAAACAGCGTGGCGAGTCCGAGGAAGAGCGTGCTGCCGCACAGGTTCAGGCTGATACTGAGCGGCGCGACCACCCCGAGGATCCGGTTGGGCACGCCGAAGCGCTCCATGTTTTCCAAGGTCTGGGGCAGCGCCGCCGCGCTCGACGTCGTGGCGAAGGCGATGAGAAAGGGCTCGCGCGCAAAATGCACAAAGCGCCGGAGCGGCACCCGGAACGCGACCAACGAACCGCCGAACACCGCGAAGAGGAAAAGCAGCTCGGCCCCCCAGGCCACCGCAAAAAGCCGGACCAGCCCGACCAACACGTCCACCCCGCCCGAGGCCACGGTGCCGGCCATCGCGGCGAACACCGCCGCCGGCGCCAGATACATGATCAAATGCGTGAACCGGAAGGCGATCGTCACCACCGCGTCGGCCAGCGCCAGCACCGGGCGCGCTTTCTCGCCCACCGACAAACACGCGACCCCGAAGAGAAAACAAAAAACGACGATCTGAAGCACGTCGCCCCGCGCCATCGCGTCCACAATGCTCGTGGGAAACGCCTGCACCAGCACGTCCCGAAACGACATGACCGGCGCCCCGACCGCCGCCTTGGCCACCAGCGCCACGCCCTCCCCCGGGCGAACCACCACGGCCGCAAACCAGCCAAGCAACAGCGCCAGCGTCGTGGCCACCTCGAAGTAAACCAGCGCCTTCCACCCCAGCCGCCCCAGATCCTTCATCTCCCCCACGCCGCCGACGGCGCGCACCAAGACGCCGAAGAGCACCGGCGCAATGATCGCCCGAATCAGCCGCAGGAAAATATCGCTGATGAACTTCAGATGCGGCGCGACCCCGGGTGCGGCGAAACCGAACGCGATCCCGCCGACCGCCGCGAGCAGCATCCATTGCGCCAGCGAAATCCCGCACACCGCGCCCCAGGCGCGCGTCCACAGGCCGACAGTCTCGGAACGATGAGCAGGAGAGGACATGGGATCAGGGTTTCTGCAAAAGCTCGTCAAAGGCGCGCCGGAAATATTCCAGCGACTGGGCACCCGCGATCAACACCTCAGTCCTTTGACCGTCGGTGCTCCATTTAGAAATCACAAACGTCGGCGTGCCCCGGATCTTCAGGCGCGCCGCGTGGGCGAAATCGCTCGCGACGGCCGTGCGCACGCTGCGGTCCTTCAGGCATAACTCCAGTTCGCTCCGATCCAGCAGCGGACTCTTCGCCACCAACGCCTCCAGTACGCTCGGCGCGCGGTGCGCCACCGAAAACAATCCGTCCAACAGCTCCCAATACTTTCCCTGCCGGTGCGCACAGCGCGCGATCGTGAAAATCTTCCCATACTGCTCGGACTCGTCGTCCGAGGCATTGATCACGGCCCATTGGATTTTGCCGGTCTCGATGTAGTCCCGGCGCAGCGTCGGAAACACCTGCTCGTGAAACTTTCGGCACTGGGTGCACTTGAAATTCGAAATTTCCACAACCAACACCGCCGCCGTCTTCACCCCGAGCACCGGGCGGTCCGCCAGCTCGACCGGCGATCCGGCGCGACTCTCCGCCGCGCCGGACCTGACCGCGCCATGGCCCAGCATGAGCAAGATCATTGCTGCCGAGCGACCGAACGAGGTGCTGAGGAAACGACCCATAAACGCGGCCGCTCACACCCCCGGGGTGCGAGCGACCAACGGCAAGTTAGAAGCGCGTGCGCACGCCCACGCGGAACATCCGGCCGACCTGGTCAAACAGGCCCGGGTCGGTGGGCATCGGCGTCGCGCCGCCGCTGCGGGGCGCATACGTCGGCTCGCGGTCGAGCAGGTTGGCGATGTTCAGATAGATCTCCGTCTGCCAGCGCTGGCGCATCGTGGGCAGGCGATAGGCGACCTGGCCGTCGAAGTAGGCGGTCGAGGGCACGTCGTTATAGTCGGTCGTCACGCCCAAAACGCGCGTCTTGTCCCACGTCATCCGGCCAATGTAGCGCATCTGCAGGAAACTCGAGATCGCCTTGCGCGAGTGGTTCAACGACAGCGTGCCGCGCACGTGCGGCATCGCCGAAGTGCCGTTCGCCGCATTCGCCAGACCGTTCCCGGCGAAATTGATCGTCGGGGCGAGCGGCGAAACGCGGGAATATTCGTCGATATAGCCCGCGACCGCCCGCACCGTCAGCGTGCCGGGCTGCGCGTTGGCAAACCAGGTGTTGAGCGGCAAACGGTAGCTCGCCTCAAAATCCACCCCGCGGGAAAACTCGGAGTTGAGGTTGACCGAGGAGGTCTGCGTGCGGATGACCGCCCGCGGGCTGGCCGACGTCGCGCCGCGCGTCACAAACGAGCAGAGCGGGGAGGCCGGATTGAGATCGCACTCGCGCACGGCGTCCTGGCCGCCGGCGACGAAAATCGCGTCCGAGATTTTCGTCGTGTAGAAATCCACGGCGAAGCTCGCCCCCTTCAGCCAGTTGGGCTGATACACGAAACCCGCGACCGACGAATGGGCGACCTCGGGCTTGAGATTGAGGTTGCCCACATTGAGATTCGGCACGGCCTGGAAAGTCAGACCGGTGCCTCCCGGGAAATTGTCGCTGATGTTGCCGTTGGTCTGACGACCGGTCGAAAACAGCTCGTTGATGCTGGGGGCGCGGATGTCGCGCGAGCGCGAGGCGCGCAGGCGGAAGTCCGCATTCAGCTGCCACACCATGCCGGCTTTCCACGTGTTGGCATCGCCGCTCGTCGAATAGTCCGTATGCCGCCCCGCCAGACTGACCGTCACCTTTTTGGCGAACGGGAGATCCTTGACCACCGGCACCTGCGTCTCGACGAACTCCTCCATGATCGTGTACTCGCCGGCAAACGGTTGGTTGTTGGCCAGGCGGTAGCCGTTGGCGATAGACAGGGCGTCGGTGCTCGTCGTGGACTTCAGGATGCGCCATTGCGCCCCGACGGCGACCGCCACCGGTCCCGCGGGCAGGGCGAACAGATTGCCCGTGAGCTTCGTATCCGCCACGTCCTGCGACGAGGTCTCTTCAAACTGCGTGGTGCCCATAACGTAGTCCAAGGCCGCCCGCGACGGCGAACCCACGCCGAAAGGGTTGAAGGCCACGCTGCCGGGATTGGCCGCGGCAGCGCGCGGCACGATCTGACCGCCCACCAGCACCGCATCGGCCGCGACGGCCATGCGGGCCGTGATGAGATTGTTCGTGATCGGAATGGCAATGTCGTTGGTGCCCGCTTGGTAGGAGGTCTCCCAGTTCCAATCGCCGAGCTTGGCGTTGAAGCCGACCAGCACGCGGCGGTTCTTGTCGTTGACGTGCGATTCGGTCAGCCCGCGCTCGAGCGTCAGGCGATTCATCGTAAACGAGGTCACGCCGAGCGAGGTCATGCGCGCGACCAAATCGGGCGCCACCTGGGCGAGGAAGGCGTTGTCGCGCTGGATCGTGAGCAGGTGCGTCGTCGGGCTGTTTTGCTGATCCATGAGGGTTTCGCTGTAGGAGCCCTCGGCGAAGAGCGTGAGGTCCGCGAGCAACTTGAAGTCCGTCCGCAGAAACAGATTCTTCCGCGTGAGCGGCCGCACGATTTCCTGCGCCGTGCCGATCCGGTAACCGTCGCCGCCACTCTGGAATCCGTTGGTGGTGCCGACCGTGGTCGAGAGCTTGCCGTAGTCGTAGGGACTCTGCGTCCCACCGGGACCGAACTTGATCCCGCGGATTAGCGCGTTGTTGGCGGCGGTGCCGCCCGCGCCGTTGACGATGTGTCCGCCAGTCGTGAAGGGGGAGCGGATGTCCGCCGCCCGA
>CAJAYO010000482.1 GCA_903948415.1 uncultured Opitutia bacterium
GACGAGGAGCACCTGGTCTGGGACGACGCCTGGGCCATCGTGTCCAAGACCTTCGCCTACACCAATCACACCCTCCTCCCCGAGGCGCTGGAGAAATGGGGCGTCGGTCTCTTCGAACGCGTGCTGCCGCGCCACCTCCAGCTCATCTACGACATCAACACCCACCTCATGGTGGCCGTCGAGGCCAAGTGGCCCGGCGACAATGACAAGAAACGCATCTGCTCCCTCATCGAGGAAAACGGCCACAAGATGGTGCGCATGGCCAACCTCGCCGTCGCCGGTTCCCACGCCGTCAACGGCGTCGCCGCGCTCCACACCGCGTTGCTGAAAAAAGACCTCTTCCCCGAGTTCGACGCGCTTTATCCCGGCAAATTCCAGAACAAGACCAACGGCATCACCCCGCGCCGCTGGCTCCTGAAGAGCAATCTCCGCCTCTCGTCGCTCATCACCCAGAAGCTCGGCGGCGAGGCCTGGGTGCGCGACCTCGACCGGCTGCGCGGGCTCGAAGCCTTCGCCGACGATCCCGCCTTCCAGCGCGAGTTCATGGCGATCAAGCGCGCCAACAAGGTCGAACTGGCCGCGATCATCCGGGAGCAGTGCGGCGTCGAGGTCTCCCCCGACGCCCTCTTCGACGTGCAGATCAAGCGGCTCCACGAATACAAGCGGCAACATCTGAACTTGCTGCACATCCTCGCGCTCTACCGCCGTCTCCTGCAGAACCCCTCGCTCGATATCGTGCCCCGCGTCTTCGTCTTCGGCGCCAAGGCCGCGCCGGGCTACGACCTCGCGAAAAACATCATTCGCGCGATCAATGTCATCGGTTCCCACATCAACGCCGACGCCCGCATCGGCGGCAAATTGAAGGTCGCCTTTTTGCCCAACTACCGCGTCTCGCTCGCCGAAAAAATCATTCCCGCCGCGGACCTTTCGGAGCAGATCTCCACCGCCGGCAAGGAGGCCTCCGGCACCGGCAACATGAAGCTGATGGCCAACGGCTCGCTCACGATCGGCACGCTCGACGGCGCCAACGTCGAAATCCGCGAGGAGGTCGGCGACGACAACATCTTCATCTTCGGTCTGACCGTCGACGAGGTGGAGGCGCTCTGGGCCAAGGGCTACAAGCCGTGGGATTATTACCACGCCGACGAGGAACTCCGCGCGGTGGTCGACTGGCTGGGCAGCGATTATTTCACGCCGGGCGAACAGGGCGCGTTTTCGCACGTCCACGGCAGTCTGTTGCACGGCGGCGATCCGTATCTGCTGCTCGCCGACTTCCGCTCCTACAGCGATGCGCAGGCGCGCGTCGATGCCGCCTACCGCGATCAATCCAAGTGGGCGAAGATGGCGATCCTCAACACGGCCCGCGTGGGCAAGTTCTCCAGCGACCGGACCATCCGCGAATACGCCCGGCAGATTTGGGCTCTCACCCCGGTGCCCGTGCCGTAAACGCCGCGGCGGGGGCGCATCTCACTTTCCTGCAAACACCGCCCGAGGTGGGCCGGCCGCTCCGCGGGCGGCGGATCGCCGGTCGTGGCGGGACTCTTTGAGCCGCGCGCGGAGCGCACGGCCCACCCCGGGGGAAACTGAGCGCTGCAAGAAACCGAGATGCGCCCAAGCGGCGGGGCGCGCGGCGAGTTGGCTGGCCACCGCCACGCGTTTCACGAATCTGACTCCGCATGCGTCGCCCCTCCCTCCGCCTTTTTGCCTTCGCCGCGCTGACGGCCGGCGTGATCGCTGCGGAGCCGGTGCGGCCCTGGCCCCCGATCCGGGGCGAACTCTCCGGCCAACTCGCCTTGCCGCAGATACCCGGTTTCCCTCCGCTGGCGTGGCGCATCGAGGCGCAGCCGCTCTCCGGTGCGGGGCTGGTGCTCAGTGCCACCGCGACCTCACCCGGTCTGTCGCTCCGCGTCGAACTCACGCCCCCCGCGGGCGACGCCCCCGGCACGTGGCGTATCGGGGAGGCGAAGATCGATGCCGCCTCCTGGTGGCGGTTGACGATCGATCAGGCCGGCATCAAATCGCTGCCCGACGACTTCGCGTTCACGGGACAACTCACTCTGACGGGCGCGGGCCAGTGGCGTGGGGCGGAGGCGTCGGGTGCCATGCACGTGACGCTGGCGGCGGGCACCGCGGGCAGCCTCACGCAGAAATGGACTGCAACGGGTCTGGGCGTCGACGCCGACCTTGCGATCGTGGCCAACCGCGCAGCCGTCCGCACCGCCCAGGTGAAGGTGGCTACAATCGAGTTCGCCGGTCTCACCGCGCGCAACCTCCTCCTCGACGTGGCCGCGGCCGACGCCGGTCGTCTCGCCGTCACGCGCGCCGAAGTCGCGGCGTTCGGCGGACGCGTCACGCTGACGCCGTTCACGCTCGATCCGGCGGCGCCGGCGGTGATCAGTGTGGCCGAATTTTCCAGTGTCGCGCTGGGCGAGCTGGCGGCCCTCGTGCCGCAGGCCCTCCGTGAAGCCCAGGGACAGGTTGCCGGCCGCGTTGCCATCAATTGGAGTCTCCAGTCCGGGATCGGCCCGGGCGACGGCGCGCTCGCGGTTTCCCCCGCCGAGCCGGCGACGGTTCGGCTCGCGGCCTCGCCCGGTCTGCTCACGGGCCGCTCTCCGCCCCGCATCGAGCTGTTGCCGTCCTTCTTGGGCCCGGTCGGCCGCTGGTTTTCCTTTGAAAACCCCGCCCACCGCATGCTCCAGCGGATCGAACTCGGCCAGTCCCCGCTCGCCGTGGAGAGTCTGCGCGTGCAGCTTTATCCCGACGGTGCCGGCGGCCCGCGTTCGGCCCGGGTGGACGTTGTCGCCCGCCCGACCGGCGTCGGCGATGTCCTCGAAAAAATCACGTTCACGGTGAACGTCTCCGGGCCGCTCGACCAGGTGCTGCGGCTCGGCCTCAACGACCGCGCCAAGATCCGCGTCAACGGCGGCAAATGAAACCTGAGTTGCCCTTTGCGGTCGGTTGTGTGGACTCGCCCCCATGCTTCGCTACCTTCCGCTTCTCGCGCTTACCGCCCTCCTCGGCGGCTGCATCCACGTCAAAATGGAGCCGATCCAAGTCCACGCGATCATCGATGTGAACGTGAAGGTCGACAAGGCCCTCGACGACTTCTTCGGCGACCTCGACAAGAAGTCCGTCACCATCAACCCGTCGGCCGCCAAAACCTGATTTTCCATGAAGACCATTTTCCTTCGCCTGCTCGCGCTCGTCGCCCTCTTCGCCCTGGCCCTGCCGGCACCGGCCCTCCGCGCGCAGGACCTCGGCGCCGTCAAGACCCGCATGGCGCAACGCCTCGCCAAGCTGGATGAACTCAAGGCCAAGGGCGCCGTCGGCGAAAACAACCGCGGTTTCGTCGAAGCGCGGGCCGGCGACCCCGCCGCGGGCGCGGTGATCTCCGCCGAAAATTCCGACCGGGAAAGCGTCTACGCCGCCCTCGCGAAGCAGACCGGCACCTCGGCCGACCAAGTGGCCCGCGCCCGCGCGAAACAAATCGCGTCCGGCAGCGCCGCCGGGGTGTGGGTGCAAAAAGAGGACGGCGCCTGGCACAAGAAGTAGGGCGGACTTCCGTCCCCCGCCCGCTGCGGAATGCCGCCCCGCGCGTTGGGCCCGGCGCTTGCATTCGGCGCTTCCGCTGCCTTCCTTTTTTCCATGAATCTGCCCCGCTTCGTCCGCGCGCTCCTCGCGCCCGCCCTTCTTTCGGCCACGGCCCATGCCGCGGATTTTGCGCCCGCGATCATCTACGACATGGGCGGAAAATTCGACAAGTCGTTCAACCAGTCCGCCAGCGACGGCACGGCGAAGTTCAAGCAAGACACCGGCATCGAGGTGCGCGAGTTCGAGGTCACCAACGCCGCCCAGCGCGAGCAGGCGATGACGCGCTTCGCCCAACGCGGCTCCCAGATCATCGTCGCCATCGGTTTCTCGCAGGCCTCGGCGGTCGAGGCCGCCGCCAAGAAATTTCCCCACGTCAAGTTCGCGATCATCGACGCCACGGTGAATCTGCCGAACGTCCAATCGATCAACTTTCGCGAGAACGAGTCCTCGTTTCTCTGCGGCATGGCCGCCGCGCTCGCCTCCAAGACCGGCAAGGTCGGCTTCGTCGGCGGCATGGACATCCCCCTCATCCGGAAATTCGCGCGCGGTTACGCGGACGGCGCCAAGTTCGTGAATCCGTCCGTCGAGGTGTATCAAAACATGACCGGCACCACCGCCGCGGCGTGGAACGATCCCACCAAGGGCAGCGAACTCGCCAAGAGCCAGATCGGCCGTGGCGCCGACGTCATTTTCCACGCCTCCGGCAACACCGGCAGCGGCGTCATGCAGGCCGCGAAAGACGCGGGCAAGCTCAGCATCGGCTGCGACAGCAACCAAAACTACATCCACCCCGGCAGCGTCCTCACCTCGGCCGTGAAACGCGTCGATGTCGCCGTCTACAAGACGATCATGGACGCGAAGAATGGGACCTGGAAAGGCGGCCCGATTGTGCTCGGTCTCGCCGACCAGGGCGTCGACTACTCGCTCGACGAATTCAACCGGAAGCTCATCACGCCCGCGATGGAAGCGAAGCTCAACCAGGCCAAGGCCGACATCATTTCCGGCAAGCTCAAGGTCGCGGAATACAAGACACCGTAACCCCGCCGTGTCCGTCGAGCGCCCCAGCCCCACGCCCGCGGCGGCCCCTGCTCCCGCGCTCGAACTCCGCGCGATCGACAAGCGCTTCGGCCCCGTCCACGCCAACCGCGCGATCTCCTTTTCCGTCGCCCGCGGCAGCGTCCACGGCCTCGTCGGTGAGAACGGCGCCGGCAAGTCGACGCTGATGAACATCGTCTACGGCTTTCACCGCGCCGACTCCGGCGAGATTTGGGTGAACGGCCGCCGCGTCGACCTCGGTTCGCCGCAGGCCGCCATCGCCGCCGGCATCGGCATGGTGCACCAGCATTTCATGCTCGTGGAAAATTTCACGGTGCTCGAAAACGTCGTCCTCGGTGTCGAGGGCGGCCGCCTCCTCGCCGGCGGTCTCGCCCGCGCCCGGACCGAACTCGAAAAGCTCGCCCGCGACTACGCGCTGGACGTCCCGCTCGACACGGTTGTCTCCGAGCTGCCCGTCGGCCTCCAGCAACGCGTGGAAATCCTCAAGGCCCTCTACCGCCGCGCCGAAATCCTCATCCTCGACGAGCCCACGGCCGTGCTGACCCCGCAGGAAGCCGACGCGCTGTTCCAGATGCTGCGCCGCCTGCGCGACGAGGGGAAATCCGTCGTCCTCGTCACCCACAAGCTCCGCGAAATCATGGCCATCACCGACCGCGTGACCGTCATGCGCCAGGGCGCCGTGGTCGGCGAGGTTGCCACCGCCACGACTTCGCCGCGCGAACTCGCCGAGAAAATGGTCGGCCGTGCCGTGCTCCTGCGCGTCGAAAAAACGCCCGCCCAGCCCGGCGAAGCGCTGCTCACCGTCCGCGACCTCGAAGTCCGCGACCGCCGCGGCGTCGCCCGCGTGAAGGGCGTGAGCTTCGCGGTCCGCGCCGGCGAGATCGTGGGTATCGCCGGCGTGTCCGGCAACGGCCAGTCCGAGTTGCTCGAAGCCCTCGCCGGTATCCGGTTTCCCACGCGCGGATCGATCGTCCTGCAACAGCACGACCTCGTGCGCGAGCACCTCGGTCCGCGGGAGCGCCGCGCACTCGGTCTCGCGCACGTGCCCGAAGACCGCCTGCGGATGGGCGTCGTCGCGAGTTTCTCCGCCGAGGACAACGCGATCCTCGGCTACCACGACCGGGCCGACTGCAATCGCGGCAGTCTCCTCGATCGCGCCGCCATCCGCACCGCCTGCTCGGGCAAGATGGCCGCCCATGACGTGCGCCCCCCGTTGCCCGGCCTCCGCCTCTCCGCCTTCTCGGGCGGCAACCAGCAAAAACTCGTGCTCGCCCGCGAAATCGACGTCGACCCGCGTGTGCTCCTCATCGGCCAGCCGACGCGCGGCGTCGACATCGGCGCCATCGAGTTCATCCACAAGAAACTGATCGCGCTCCGCGACGCTGGCAAAGCGCTGCTCATTGTCTCGGTCGAACTCGACGAAATTCTCGGCCTGGCCGACCGGATCCTCGTGATGAACGGCGGGGAAATCGTCGGCGAAGTGGCCCGCGAGGACGCGACCGAGGAGACACTCGGCCTGATGATGGCGGGGATCGACAGTAGGGCGGGCTTCAGCCCGCCCCCGGAAAGCGGACTGAAGTCCGCCCCACCTCCGACATGAGCGCCGCCGCCAAACTCCCCCGGTGGGCCGAGCTCGCGCTGCTCCCGCTCATCAACCTCGTCGTGGCGCTGCTGCTTTCCGGCGTCGTGGTGCGCATGCTTGGCGAGAGCCCGTGGACCGCGTTCAAACTTCTCGCGAGCGGGGCGCTCGGCACCCAGGAGGGAATTGGCTACACCCTCTACTACGCGACCAATTTCATGTTCACCGGCCTCGCGGTCGCGGTCGCCTACCATGC
>CAJAYO010000483.1 GCA_903948415.1 uncultured Opitutia bacterium
AGATGGGGCGCCGATCGACGTGGCGGGATTGGTGGCGGCGAAGTCGGGCAAGGCCTACACGGCGAAGCTCGTGCTCGATGAGAAGGCGGGGAAGGTGAAGTTGGATTTCGGGGTGCCGCTGCAGGCGCCGACGCCCAGCGTGCTGCCGCCGGAAAAAGGCGGGACGGGTGCGGGAGCTTAGCCCAATTCGCGATCCAGTTGAGACTAATCTGCCGGAAGGTAGGAGCCTGCTTGCAGGCGATTCAGCTCGTAGCCATCGCCTGCAAGCAGGCTCCCCCAAATCGCGTGAATCTCATCTCGGAAGCGAATTGGAATCAGCCATAACGATTCAGTCTGCCGTGGGCAGCGCGCTGGCGCGCGCTCCGAAAACGCGCCCGCAAGCGGGCGGCCGACGAAGTCATCCCTCAGGTTATGAATGTTCGAGGAGAAGGGCGTCGGGCTGAAGGGACGCGGCTTAGAGCTCCTTGATCGAAACGTTGCGGAACTGCACGAGGCTCGAGGCGGGGTTGTATTTGCCGTCTTTGTAGCCGCCGTGGTGTTGGAGGGCGAGGGGGCCGGTGGCGGGGAGGCCGGGGAGTTCGGCACGGTCGATCACGGTCTGGCCGTTGAGCACGACGGTGAGCCGTTCGCCGCGGAGGGTGATCTCAAAGGTGTTCCACTGGCCGACGGGTTTGTCGGCGCGGACTTTGGGCGTCACGCCGGCTCGGACGGAGGGCGGTTGCTTGGCGTCCATGCGGTAGCCGTAGACCTCGCCGGAGCCGATGGGCCAGCACCAGATGTTGAGCTGGGCTTTGCTGGTGCCGCGGAGGTAGATGCCGGAGTCGGCGTTGGGGGTGGGCGTGATGACGTCTTTGCCGTCGGGGCCTTTTTGGTGCGTGCCGTCGGGGAGGACGGTGGGGACGGGGTAGAGGCCGGTGGTTTCCTTGATGCGCCAGTCGAGGCGGAGCGTGAAATCGCGGTAGGATTTTTCGGACCAGAGATTTTTGTCGCCGGGGGCTTCGGAGCGGGCGTCGTAGTCGATGACGCCGTCGAGGACTTTCCAGTGGCCGTTGTCGCCGACGGGTGTTCTCCAACCGCTGAGATCGCGGCCGTTGAACAGGGAGACGAAGCCGGCGTCGGCGGCGGGAGCGGCAAGGGCGGTGGAGAGGGCGAGGGCGAGGGCGAGGGGGGCGAGGAGGCGGGGGAGTTTCATGGCGTGGCAGGAAGGGTTCAGAACTGGAACGTGTTCGTAAGCGTGAGTAATCGCGGATCGGTGTAGCGGGGGTAGCGGGCGATGCGGCCCTGATTTGTGACGTTGTTGAAGGCGTTGTCGACGTTGAGCTGGCCGGTCCAGCGGACTTTCCCGAACTTGGCGCTGTATTTGAAAAACGGGCTCACGACGAATTCGTCGGCGTTGAGGCGCTCGGGGACGACGAGCTGGCCGGAAATGAAGAGGCCGCCGGGATCGCGCACGCGGCCGTGGGCCCAGCGGATCGAGCCGCCAGCGCTGAAGCCGCGGAGGCGGCCCTCGCGGAAATCGTAGCGCGTGACGAAGCTGCCGCGATATTGCCGGGGCTGCACGTCGTCGGCGCTTTGGGCGTCGAGGAAGTCGTGGGTCGCGGCGAGCGCGGCGTCGATCTCGGCGGCGGAGCGGCCGAGCGAGCGCAGATGGGCCTCGGCGCGCGCGACCTTGGCGCGGAGCTGCGGGGCGGAGGCGGAGCGGCGGTTCTGCGTGTCGCCGTAGCCGAGGCGCAGGGTCCAGTTGCGCGTGAGATTGGCGGTGAGCTCGACCTCGACGCCGCGGGTGTCGCGGTCGTTGGAGTCGTCGAGGCCGACGATCTCGTCGGGGGACGGGGTGGTGCGGCCGGTGTTGAGCGCGGCGTTGACCTCGGTGCGGAGGGCGGCGGCGATGCCGGTGCGGTTGTTGCCGGAGGTGTTGTCGTAGACGACGACGGAGGCGTTGAGGCGGTGCTTGAGGAGGCTGAAGCGCAAGCCGAGATCGACGCCCGAGCCCTGGGTGGGAGCGCGGGCGTTGCCGAGGAGATCGGTGCCGACGTTGTCGGTGAAGAGGGCGGACTCCTGGTAGGAGGCGGTGACGCCGACCCAGTCGGTGAGCTGGAAGACGCCGCCGTAGCTCGTGTTGGTTTTCCAGGTGTCGGCGAGCGGGCGCGTCGGGATGTCGTCGGCCTCGTTGGCGAGGGGATTGCCGGCGGGATCGACGAAGCGGAATTCCTGGTGGGGACCGAAGGCCAGCACCGGGAGGTTGCCCGCCTGCTGCCAGTGATCGCGGCTGAGGCCGACGCTCGTGCGGAGGCGGCCCTTGAAAAACGTGCCGAGGTGCTGGAAGACGCCGCTGCTGAGCGACTGGTCGAAATACTGGAGGCCGCCGGCGCCGTTGATGAAGTAGTCGAGGACGCCGGGGGCGCGGGGGATCTGCAGTTGGTCGCCGTTGCCGTCCTTGAAGTAATACCACGGGGTGACGACGTTGTTGGCGAGGCGGGCGCCGATGCCGGTGAGGCCGCGCCGCGCGATCTCCGCCGGGGTGAGGCCCCAGTTGAAGTTTTGGATACGGTAGAGCTCGTCGCGGTGGTTGGCGCTGAGGATGAAGCGGTGGCTGGTTTTCCAGAAATCCGCGCTGTAAACGCCGATGAGGCGGCCGGACTGGATGGTGTGCTGCTCGAGGCGGCGCGTGATGGTGCCGCCGAGGAATTGCTGCTCGAAGTTGGGATTGGGGATCGTGCGCGTGGGGTCGTTGGGGAAGGCGGGGTCGGGCAGGCGCGGGTTTACGTCGAGGAAGACGGCGCGGACGTTGCCGCCGGCGATGTTGCCGTTGCGCGTGAGGCTCTGCGCGGTGGTCTCGTCCTGGCGGTTGTAGGCGAGCCACACGTCGAGGTGGCGCGTCGCCTTGTGCTGCACGGAGAAATTCGCCGCGCTGAAATCGTAGTCCACCTTGGCGTCGGGCCCGGCCCAGTCCTGCTTGAGCGGAAACCACGAGACCGGAACCGGCAAAATGGGAATGCGGCCGGGATTCTGGGGATCGGTGGCGCTGGTGGCGGCGGCGCCCTGGATGATCGTGGTGATGCGATAGACGGGGAAGGCGTCGGTGGTGCCCATCGTCTGGAGGTTGTAGAACTGGCCGCCGATCATGGTCCACGCGTGGGCGTCGGCGGTGGCGGTGGGCGGGGCGGCGAGGCGGGCCATGCCGACGCCGTTGGTCTGCACGCCGGCGAGAGCGGGATTGGTGTCGCGAGCGATCGTGCCGGTGCCGGGCACATAGGCGGCCAGCTGGTTGTTGAGCGCGGTGTGGCTGATGTGCGTGACCATGTCGCCGCGCTCGAAGGTGGCGTCGATCACGGTGCGGCCGGTCTGGAAGGGTTGCCAGCGGAGCGCGGCGGCGCCGGCGCGGAAGTCGCGCCCGCTGTTTTCGTGCCAGCCCTCGAGGCGGGAATCGACCCAGTTGACGCGCGCGGCGAGCGTCTGATCGACGAGCACGCGGTTGAAATCGATCGTGAAGCGCCGCGAGCCGCGGTCGTCGAGGCGCGTGGCGAAGTCGGTGAGGTTGCGGAACTGACCGCGCTTGCTCGTGAGGTTGATGACGCCGGTGGCGTCGGTGTCGCCGTAGGCGATGCCCCCGGGGCCGCGGGAGATCTCGATGCGCTCGGTGTTGTAGGTGTCCTGCGGGATGTAGGTCGGGAAACCGTCCTTGAGCTGGCGTACGGACGGCAGGCCGCGGAAATTGATCTGGTTGCCGGAGCGGGCGCCGACGGGCGCGCCGACCTGGAGGTTGTCGTTGTAGATATTGTCGGCGCCGACGGCGAAGTCGGCGGCCTGGAAGAAGTCGGTGATGCCGAGGTCGGAGAGGAACTCGGTGTTGAAGACGGAGATCGAGTTGGGGAGGTTGGCGAGCGACTCGTTGGTGCGCGTGCCGCTCATCGCGGTGGAGGATTCGTAGCCGACGTCGGCGTTGGCGGTGACCTCGAAAGCCGAGAGCGCGACGGGAGTTTCTTTTAGCGGGGGTGGAGTCGAGGGAGTCGCGGCGTGGAGCGCGGCGACGGTGAAGAGGGGGAGAAGGCGAGACGGGGAGCGGGGGAGCGGTGAGCGCATGGCGGGGTGGGGGCTGGGGAAACGCGACCGGGGCTTAGCGCCGAGTTTCTGGGGAGGGCGGAGATCAGAGAGACGAAAAATTCGACCGAGGCGAGCCGCCTCGGCGGCGGACTGGCCTGGCGGGTGCGAGGGGGTGGCCGGCCTGCGCCCGGCCGGAGGGCGCCACGGCTCTTTGTTGCCGGGTGGACCGGTGAAGGCAGCGCGAATCCCGCGTTCGCGGGAATTGAGGAAGCCCGAGGCCGATGGCACAATCGGGGTTCCATTCCGCGAGGCCCGTGTCGCGCCGAGGCCCCTCGGTGTTCGAAGGCGGCCGACCTCGGGGAAGCTTGTTCCTCCCTCCTCCCCAACCCCACTCCGTCATGATCCTGCTCCCCCCCTTTTCGACGCGCCTCAGTCGAGCCATCGGCCGAATCCCTGCGCTGGCCGCGTTGATTGCCTTGCTCGCCGGGCCGGTGGTGGGCGCGGATTCTCCGGCCCGGCCCGCGACGGGCAGCGTGGGCTTGATTGAGGGCCGCGTGTTTAATCCGGGCACGGGCGAGTATCTTGAGTTCGTGCGCGTCACCGTCGAGGGCACCCAGCTCGAGGCGTTCACGGATTCCGCGGGCGAGTTCCGGCTGGTCAATGTGCCCGCCGGCGCGGCGCGCGTGACGGCGTTTCGGACCGGTGTGGCCCCGCAGTCGCACCCCGTCACGGTCGCGGCGGGGTCGGCGGTGCGCCAGAATTTCGAGCTGTCCTATCTCCGGCCCGGCGCCGCGGCCGGAGCGGGCGCGGTGAAACTGGAGCAGTTCACCGTGGCGACCTCGAAGGAGATGGACGGCGCGGCGATTGCGATCAACACGAAGCGCTTCGCGGCCAACGCGGTGAATGTTGTGGCGGCGAACGAATTCGGGCCGGTGGCCGACGGCGGCGTTGGTGAGGTGCTCAAATCCGTCCCGGGCATCAATATCACCCGCGGTGGCTTCGGCGATGCCTACCAGGTTTCGCTCAACGGCGTGCCGCCCCGCAACGTGCCCATCACCGTCGGCGGTATCGCGTTCGCCGATGCCTCGTCGGGCGTGCAGCGCAACACCGGTCTCCAGCAGTCCTCGATCAACAATTTCTCCCGGATCGAGATTGCCTACACCCCGACACCCGAGATCAGCGGGGCCGCGCTCGCCGGCGCGGTGAACATGGTTCCGCTCAGCGCCTTCGAGCGCTCGAAGCCCGCGGTGAGCTACAATGTCACGATGATGATGCGCGACAATGCGCGGGACTTCCACCGCACGCCCGGCCCGCTGCGCGAGCCGGCCCGCAAGGTCCATCCGGGTTCCGATTTTTCCGCCATCGTACCGGTCAACGACCGATTTGGCTTCACGCTTTCCGGCAGCGCCTCGGCCCTCTACACCCACGGCGCCTTCATGCAAAACACATGGGCCGGGACCGTTCAGGCGACCAACGGTACCACGCTGCCCGACACCCCCGACGACCGCCCCTATCTGACCGGTTACCTGTATCGTGACCGCCCCGTGCTCTCGAAGCGCCTCACATTCGGCGGCACCGTCGACTACCGGCTCGGCCGGTATGACCGGGTCTCTTTCTCGTTTCTCTACGGCTACTCCGACGCGCAGGCGTTTCAGCGCACGGCGAATTTCACCATCACCAACGTCGCGCCGGGCAACTTCACGCCCACCGCCACGCGCGGCACCGGCACCGTGCAACTGCAGAACCTCTCCAACAAGGTTGGCGGCCGCATGATCACGCCCGCGCTTGCCTACCGCCATGACGGCCCGGTCTGGAAACTGGAAGCGACCGCGGGCGTTTCGCGCTCGGGCCGCTACAACCAGAACACGGACATCGGCACGTTCAGCCAGGCCAACGCCCAGCGGGGCGGCGTCACCATCGCGTTCGACGACATTTTCTACCTGCGCCCACGCGGCGTCACGGTCACCGACACCGCCACCGGCACCCCGGTCGACTTCACCAATCTCGCGAATTTCAACCTCACCACGGCCAACAACGTCGATCTGCGCATCGTCTCGCTCAAGCGCACGGCGTTCGTGAACGGCCGGCGCGAGTTCTTCCCGGCCTTCCCGCTCGCGGTGAAAGGCGGGCTCGACGTGCGCGAGGAGATTCTCGACAACCGCTCCCCGAGCCCGACCTACACCTTCGTGGGCGCCAACGGCACGGCCAACAACGCCGACGACAACGCCGCCGTCGTGCGCGACGACAGTTTTTCGCAGCGGACACCGCCATTCGGATTTCCCCGCACCGACTGGGTGAGCAACCAGCGGCTCTTCTCGCTCTACCGCTCCAACCCCGCGTATTTCACGACCAGCGACGCGACCACCCACACCGGCGCAGTGGCCAATTCCAAATGGGCCAGCGAGGTCGTCTCGGCCGCCTACGTGCGGGGCGACATGCAGTTTTTCGCCAACCGCCTCAAGCTCGTCGGCGGCCTCCGCGTGGAGCAGACCAACGGCGAGGGCCACGGCCCGCTCACCGACGCCACGCGCAACTTCCAGCGCGACGCCGCCGGCCGTTTCATCCTCGGCGCCAACGGCCGCCCTCTGCCCATCGAGACCAATGCACTCGCCGCGGCCCGGCGCACGAGCATCGACCGCGGCCTGCACGTCGAAAAGGAATACCTGCGGTTTTTCCCCAGCCTCAACACCACCTACACGCTGCGCGAAAACCTGATCGTCCGCGGCGGCTACTTCCAGTCGATCGGCCGGCCCAATTTCGACCAGCTCGCCGGCGGCATCACCCTGCCCGATCTCAGCCTGCCGAACGCCGCCAACAATCGGATCACCGTCAATAATCCCCGCGTGAAGGCGTGGTCCGCGCAGACGTTCAAGGCGTCCCTCGAGTATTATTTCCAGCAGGTCGGCCTGATCTCGGTGAGCGGCTACTCCCGGCGCATCGAGGACTTTTTCGGCGGCGCGGTTTTCCGCCCGACCAACGAGTTTCTGGAGTTCTACGGACTTGATCCCTCGCTCTACACCGGTTTCGACGCCTCGACGCAGTTCAATCTGGCGACGCCCGTGCGCATGAGCGGCGTCGACGTGAACTACAAGCAGGCGCTGACGTTCCTGCCCAATTGGGCGCGAGGCGTGCAGGTCTTTGCCAATGCCAGCGCCCAGCGCATGACCGGCGACGAAGCCGGCAACTTTGCCGGCTACATCCCGCGCACCTACAACTGGGGCGTCAGTCTGGACCGCCCGCGTTACAACCTCCGCATGAACTGGAACTACTCCGGCCGGGCGCGCGCGGGCATCGTCGCCACCGGCCGCGGCATCGACCCCGCCACCTACATGTGGATCTCGAAGCGCATGATCGTCGATCTCAGCGCCGAGTATCGTTTCGACCGGCGGATGTCGGCCTTCATGAATCTCTCCAATATCACGGACGC
>CAJAYO010000484.1 GCA_903948415.1 uncultured Opitutia bacterium
CTACGCGGAACGCTACCACGACCCCCACCTCGCCGCCCCCCGCGTCAAATCCGACCTCGCCTGGGCCATGTCCGCCAGCCCCGACTACCCCGCCCCCGCCGACCCCGCGCCCGCCGCCGCTGGAAAAACCAAGCGGAAGAACAAACAGAAATAGCCGCGCGGCATTACGCCGCACCTCGCGCGCTCCGTCCCGCCCGCCCGTCTGAAATCGTGACGGCTCGAAACTATCCGCTGGAGACGCGACGCCCCCGTCGCGTTTTTGCATATTCCGCGGCGACGGCGTCGCGGCTCCAAACTGCAGCGCCATGTTTATGCTTCGATGAGGTCAACGACCATGCGGCGGCTCATGCAGCCGATCATCGCCTTGCCGGCCATCGCCTCCACGCGCTTTTCGAAAAGAGCCACCAGATCACCGTGCCGCCAGAGCCATACTGGCCGCGGGCGCTTCATCTGCGATCAGGACAATGTTCTGCCGCGCACGCGGCTCGGGCATCGTCTTGCACTTTTCCGGAATGAACAACCACCCTGCCGTCTTATGGAGCTTCGCGGTCATGCTATCCTCATTCCCAAGGATTCTTGTCGTCCGAGTCGATGCAGCAGCTTCGCGACGAATTCCGTGACGGGTGCCGCGCCTTCGGACGCCACGTCACCCGCGACCCATGCCGCGCCCCAGTCTCCGGCGACGCGTTGCTTGTGTTGAGCGCCGTCACCGCTAAGTTGGCCCCGATGCTGGACGCACCGCCCAACCCTTCGGCTGAAGCCGCCGTTTTGCCGGATGACTCATTCCGGCAACACCGCGCGTTGTTGACGGACATGGCGCGCAAATACGTCTGGTGGATGTCGCCTGAAGAGTCATTGGACTATCCCGCGCGGATCGTCGCCCAGGTCATGAATATCGGCGTTTTCCGCGATGCCAGCCGGGTCGCGGAAACTTTGGGCGACGACTGCCTGCGGAACATTGTGAAAACGGCCGAGGCCGGTTGGTTCAATGATCGTTCATGGCACTATTGGAACTACCGGTTGGGACTCGCGGCAGTCGACCACGTGCCCCCGCTGCCGGTGCGGCGCTTCGCGTGATGGACACGTTCGCGCCCAAGACGGCCATTTTGCCCGTCGCGCAGCAGCGACTCTGGTCCGAACTCGCCCCGCTCAAGGCACTCGGCTACGTGCTGTACGGCGGCACCGCCATCGCGCTTCGACTCGGACACCGGCAATCGCTCGACTTCGATTTTTTCACCTCGCGCCCGGTCAGCCGTGAGGGATTGCGGAAAAGCCTCTCGTTTTTGCGCGACGCCGAAGTGACGCAGGACAGCGGAAACACGTTCGAGGTGATCACCGCCTCGGGCGTAAAAGTGTCATTTTTCGGCGGACTCGACTTCGGTCGAACCGGCACGCCCCAAGAGACGACCGATGGCGTCTTGTTGGTCGCGTCGCTCACCGATCTCATGGCCACCAAGCTGAAAGTGATCCTCCAACGTTCGGCCGCCAAAGACTACCAAGACATCGCGGCCATGGTGCGTGACGGCGTCCGCGTCGACGTCGGCTTGGCGGCGGCGGAACAGATGTTCAAACCCACCTTCCCTCCGTCAGAATCGCTCAAGGCGATGGTCTATTTCGCGGACGGTGACCTGCACCGCTTGTCTCCGGCAGACCGCGAGGTGTTGAGGGCGGCAGCGTCCGGTGTGAGGAGCCTTCCCATCGTGAAGCTTGCCGCCGACCTCACGCTTTGCGAAACAGCCGATAGTCCGACGATCTCGCCGCGCTGCGATCCACTCTGAGCGCCTCGCCACCACGGCGCACTCTGGACTTTCCGTCGGCCAGAGGGCTTGCTCCACGTCCAGCGGTCGCCCCGCGACCTGCCCCCGTCGTCATGAAAACCCGCCCCTTTGCCGCCCCCGCTTCCCGCCGGGAATTTCTGCAAACCTCCGCGCTGGCTGCGGGCTCGCTCCTCTTCACCCGCGCGACCGCCCGCGCTGCCGGTGCGTCGAAGTCCGCCAACTCGCGTCTCCAAATCGCCCTCATCGGGGTCGGCGGACGCGGCAAGGCCGCCCTCACCGCCTTGCAGGGCGAACAGATCGTCGCCTTCTGCGACGTCGATCACGTGCGCGGGCGCGAAGAGGTCGCCGCCGCCAAAGTCACCGCCAGCGCCCTCGCCCGTTTTCCCGACGCCCGGTGGTTTCACGACTACCGCGTGATGTTCGAACGGATGGCCGACCAGATCGACGCCGTCGTCGTCAGCGTGCCCGACTTCATGCACTACGCCATCGGCCTGGCCGTGCTGCGCGACAAGAAACATCTCTACATGGAAAAACCGCTCTGCCGCTGCATCACCGAGGTGCGGGCCCTGCGGGCCGCGGCCGCTTCCGCCGGCGTCGTCACCCAGATGGGCAACCAGGGCCGCGCCGCCGAGGGCATCCGCCTCGCCCGCGAATGGGTGCAGGCCGGCCTCCTCGGTCGCGTCCACACCGTCCATGCGTGGAACAACACCGCCAGCGCTTCCTACTCCCTCGCGCTCGGTCCCACCCCCGACGCCACCGACGAAACGCCTCCGCCCTCCCTGCGCTACGATCTCTGGCAAGGCGTCGCGCCCGAGCGCCCCTATCGCCAAATCCGCAGCCACGGCTCCTGGCGCGGTTACGCCGACTACGGCACCGGCCGCCTCGGCGACTGGGCCTGCCACCAACTCGACGCCGCCGTCTACGCCCTCGATCTCGGCGCCCCACTCTCCGTCGAACCCGCGACGACCGCGCTGCCGCCCGGCACGTTTCCCGCGTCATGCAGCCTCCACTACACCTTCGCCGCCCGCGGCGCGCAGCCCCCGGTGGCGGTCCGCTGGTTCGACGGCGGCATTCTCCCACCGCAACCTGTGCCCGGTTTCAAATTCAACGACGCCGGCGGCAGCATTTTCTACGGCGACCAAGGCATCATGGCCGTGGGCTCGCACAGCTCGTCGGCCCGTCTCCTGCCCGATGCCCGCATGGCCGAGCTGCGCGGCTCCCTCCCGCCCAAATCCCTCCCCCGCCTCGTCGGCGGCCCGCATGTCGAATGGGTCAACGCCATCCGCGCCGGCGCCCGCTGCGGCTCTGATTTTGTCCACGCCGCCCCGCTCGCCGAGATCGCCCTCCTCGGCGTCGCCGCCATCCGCGCCCAAACCCGCCTCGACTGGGACGCCGCCGCCGGCCGCGTCACGAATGCCCCGGCCGCCCAACGCTTCATCGGCCCCGGCTACGCCTACCGCCCCGGCTGGGGCGTGTAGCGCGACGCCCCTCAGGCCCGCGTAGGCCCTCGGGCTGATCCGCCCTTGACCAAGCCTCCCCCGCGCCGGAGTCTCACGCCGCATCCAGCGGTTAGATGAGCGAATCGCCCCGCCTTTTCGATTGGTCTCCTCCCCTCTTGTCTCCGTGTTTCCGTTTTCCCATCCGTCGGACCTGAAGCGGTGTTGCGCCGCGCGCCGCCCATGAGCGTCCTTCCCCCAGCCATGTCGCGGGCGGAAAATTCGCCGGCGGGCGCCGCCACCTACCGCGTTTTCCTCAGTTACAGCCACGTCGACACCCCGTGGGCCCGCCGGTTGATGCGCCGCCTGGAAAACTACCGTGTCCCCCCGCGCTTCCACGGCCGCACCGCCCCGATCGGCGAAGTCGGTCCACGCCTCGCCCCCGTCTTTCGCGACCGCGACGAACTTCCCTCCACCAGCGATCTCGGCGGCACGATCCGCACCGCTCTCGCCGCCTCCGCGACGCTCGTCGTGATCTGCTCGCCCGCCTCCGCCCAATCCCGCTGGGTGCAGGAGGAAATCCTCGCCTTCAAACGCCTCCACGGCGAACACCGCGTTTTCGCGTTCATCGTCGGCGGCGAACCGAAGGAGGGCGCCCCCGACGATTGCTTCCCTTCCGCGCTACGCCGCGCGATCGGGTCCGACGGCACCCTCTCCGCCCGCCCCGCCGAAATCGTCGCCGCCGATGCCCGCCCGCACGGCGACGGCCGCGAGGCCGCCTTCGTGCGCCTGCTCGCCGGCCTCCTCGGCGTCGGCTTCGACGATTTGCGCCAGCGCGAACTGCAACGCCGCAACCGTCGCCTCACCCTCATCGCGGTCGCCTCCGTCTGCGGCATGGCGCTCACCCTCGGCCTCGCCGCCTACGCGTGGCGGGCGCGCACCGACGCGCTGGAGGCCCGCAACGACGCCCGCCGGCGCCAGGAACAGGCGGAAGATCTGCTCGGCTTCATGGTCGGCGACCTGCGCGTGCCGCTCGCCAAACTCAACAAGCTCGACGTGCTCGACGCCGTGGGCGAAAAAGCCATGGCCTACTTCGGCGCACTCGATCCCCGCGACCTCACCGACACCGCGCTCCGCCGCCAAGCCGAGGCCCTGCGCCAGATCGGCGAAAACCGCAAGGATCAGGCCCGCTACCCGGAAGCCCTGCACTCGCTCCAAGCCGCTTACCAGAGCGCGAAAATCTTGTGCGCCCGCGATCCCCGCAACGGCGACTTCCTGTTCGAGCGCGGCCAGGCGGAATACTGGATCGGCACCCTGGAGCGGCGCTTGGGCCGCGCCGAGGCCACCACCGGATGGTTCACGCGCTATCGCGACACCGGCGCCGCACTCGTTGCGCTCGAGCCCACCAACCCCAAGTGGCAGGAAGAGCTGGCGTCCGGTCACCACAACCTCGCCGTGCTCGATCTCGACGCCGAGCGCCTCGAGCCCGCCCGGCGCGGATTCCTCGGCGCCTTGGCCATGCTCGCCCAGTTGTCTGCGGCCAAACCGGCCGACCTCGAACTCCAGTTCCGGATCGCCGATGCCAACTCTTGGCTCGGCACGGTGGCGGAAATCAACGGCGACTTCCCCGAGGCATCGTCGCGCTTTGCGGAGCAGGTCGCCCGCACCGAAGCCATCCTCCGCGCCGAGCCCACCAACGCCACCTTCAAGCGCCGCTTCGCCGACGCCCTGGCCCTGCAAGCGAGCCTCCTCGCGCTCACCGGCCATCGCCCGACCGCGTTGGACACCCGCTTCCGGGCCATTGCGGTGCTCGATTCGTTGGCCACCGGCGATCCCAAAAACCAGTCGTGGCAACGCCTGCTCCTCTGGTGGAGACTCAAAGCCGCCGAACTCCTCCGCGCCCAGGGCCAACTCGCGGCCTCCGCCCAACTCGCGGACGAAATTCGCGAGAAATTCGAAAAACTCGTCGCCGCCGAGCCCAAAGACCAACGGCTCGTCGACCGCCTCGCCTTCGTCTGCCGCCTCCAGGCCGAATTGCTGGCCGATCAGGGCCGCGACGGCGCCGCCGCCCCCGCCGCCCGCGCGGTCGAACTCGCCGAACGCCTCGTGTCCAGCCGGCAGACCTACGTGAACGTCAGCGAATGCGCCTTGGCCCGGGTCACCGCCGCGCGCATGGCGCTGCGTGACGGCCAACCCGCCGAGGCGCAGCAACACGCCCGCCGCGCGCTCGCGCTGCTGGAGCCCCGGCTCACCGGCTCGAATCACTGGCGGATCCTGCAACCCGCCGCCCATGCCTATGCCCTCACCGGCCAACCCGAGCGCAGCCGCGCCCTGATCGACCAACTGGACCACCTCGGTTTCCGCCCGCTCGAACCCTGGCCCGGCGAAGCGTCATTGCGCCTTCCGTCCAAAACCCAATAACCACCCGTCAAACCCAGCCCTCCCCATGCCTGCCATCATTACCCTCACCGTCACCCAGTTTACGGAAAACACCTCGCCCCTTCCGTCGAACTCCCCCGCCGAAAACTGCGCCATCGACCTGAATTTTGACCTCAACGGCCCGTCCGGTCCCGCGACCGGAAACTGGCAGAAACGGGACGCCGAGGGAGAAGTCTTCCTCTGCCAAGGCGACGATCTGGGCACCATCGCGGTGCGCCGCAAGGACGGCAAAACCGGCCCCGTCCGACTGACCTTCGCCATTGCCTCCGCCGCCAACGTCCCCGCCCTCAGCCCGTTGTCGCTCGTACTGCGTCAAAATGATTTCCGCGACGATCAAGCCAAACCCAAAACCGACCCGGACGGATCCCGCAATTTCCGCAATCAAGTCGCCGCGAACGATCGGCTCACCGTGGAAAACCACTGGGTCGACAAAGGCAACAGCAAGGACCCGGACAAAAAAAAGCGGCAGGCCCCGCACTGGAAATTCTGGATCAAGGTAAGGGCCGCCGACGGCCGCCTCGGCTGGATTGATCCCATCATCGAAAACTCCGACGACATGTCGGCCTGACCCTCACGCGTCCCACCCGGTACAGCCCCTCGCGCGTCTCGCCGAGGGTGCCCTCTTCCTTTTTCCCCATGAACCGAACCCTGCTCGTCCTCGCTCTTTCCCTCCTTCTCTCCGTCTCTGTTTCCGCAGCCGCGTCCGCCCTCGCCGCTGAGCGCCCGAACGTCGTCCTCCTCATGGGCGACGATCACGGCTGGGACGAAACCGGTTACAACGGCCACCCCTACCTGAAAACGCCCGCGCTCGACGAGATGGCGCGCACCGGCCTCCGCCTCGACCGCTTCTACTCCGGCGGCGCGAGTTGCTCGCCCACGCGCGCCACCGTCATGAACGGCCGCCACCACCATCGCTCCGGCACCTTCGCCCCCGGCTGGTCCACCCGGCCCCAGGAGATCACCGTCGCCCAACTCTTGCGCGACGCCGGCTACGCCACCGGCCATTTCGGCAAATGGCACCTCGGACCGGTCAAAGCCTCCTCGCCCACCAACCCCGGCGCCATGGGCTTCGACACGTGGCTCTCCCACGACAATTTTTTCGAACTCGATCCGTCCCTCTCGCGCAATGGCGGCCCGCCCCAGGTCATCAAGGGCGAGAGCTCCGAAATCATCATCGCCGAAGCGATCCGGTACATCGACACCGCCCGCCGCGCCGGCCAGCCCTTCTTCGTCGTCGTGTGGTTCGGCTCACCCCACGAGCCCTACCAGGCACTGCCCCAAGACCTCGCGCTCTACGACCACCTCCCCGCGACGTTCGCCAACCGCCAGGTCAAGCTCACGTCCAACACCACCGGTCGCAACACCACGCGCCTCCAGCGCGACGTCCTCCGCGAGCGCTTCGCCGAAATCACCGCGATGGACCGTTCCATCGGCCAGCTTCGCGATCACCTCGGCACCACCGGCCTCCGCCCCAACACCCTGCTCTGGTATTGCGGCGACAACGGCACCCCCCAGGAAGCCGTCGCCACCGTCCCCTTCCGCGCCCACAAGGGCAGCCTCTACGAGGGCGGCATCCGCGTGCCCGGCCTGATCGAGTGGCCCACAAAAATTTCCCGCCCGCGCACCACCGCCGTCAACGCCGTCACCAGTGACATCCTTCCCACCCTCTGCGACCTCGTCGGGCGCCCGCTCCCGCGTCGCCCCCTCGACGGTCTTTCGCTCCGCCCACTCCTCGACGGCACCATGACCGAACGCGCCGCGCCGATCTGTTTCTGGGACGACCCCATC